>NZ_JAAHGT010000574.1 GCF_010672385.1 Okeania sp. SIO2F4 | reverse complement strand
ATGGCAAAAGCCTATAATTTAGAAATTCCAGCTAATGTTAAAATTGCAGATTTACCAATAGGTACTCAGCAACGAGTAGAAATTCTCAAAGTAATTTATCGCCAAGCTAAAATTTTAATTTTAGACGAACCAACAGCAGTCTTAACTCCAGTAGAAGTAAATTCTTTACTCAATATTTTGCGACAATTAGCAGCAAAGAATCATACAATTATTTTTATTAGTCATAAACTAGAAGAAGTAATTAATGTCTGTGATACTGTCACAGTTTTGCGTCGGGGAAAAGTTGTAGATACTATCGAAACCGCAACAACTACTACTCAAAAATTAGCCGAAATGATGGTAGGGCGAGAAGTAAATTTAATTCCCAAAAAAATCCCTGCTGAAAAAGGTAATATTGTTCTGGAAGTCAAAAATATAGAAGTGAAAAATGACCAAGGTTTATCTGCTGTGCGCGATTTATCTTTTCAACTTCATAGTGGGGAAATTTTGGGAGTCGCAGGAGTTGATGGTAATGGTCAAAAAGAATTAGCAGATGCAATTAATAATTTGCGTTCCCTTGAAAAAGGAGAGATAAATTTTGGCGATAATTTAACAGATAAATTCAAAGTAGGATATATTCCCGAAGACCGTCAGAAAATGGGGTTAATTCTGAATTTTACTATTGCTCGGAATTTGATTTTGAAATTGTTTAAGTTTTTGCCTTTTTGCCGTTATGGTTTTTTACAGTCTGGGATAATAAATAATCACGGAAAAAATGCCATAGAAAAATTTGATATTCGCGCCAGTCATCCACAGTTAAAAGCAAGTCAACTTTCTGGAGGAAACCAACAAAAAATTATTCTAGCGCGGGAACTTTCTGGGGAACCAAAATTAATTGTCGCCATGCAACCTACCCGTGGTTTAGATATCGGTGCCACCGAATATGTACAAAAAGCTTTACTTGCTCAAAAACAACAGGGAGCAGCTATTCTATATATTTCCACAGAATTAGAAGAAATAATGGCAATGAGCGATCGTATTGCCATAATATATGAAGGTCAGTTTGTGGATATTTTAGATGCGGGAACTGCTACAGTCGAGCAGGTGGGATTATTAATGACATCCGGCGCCAAATCATTGATAGCGTAGGTTGACAAGTGAAATGCAACCAAACAAAAAGCTACTAGGGCGTCTAGCTTTAAAATATAGGTTGAAAAAACCTAACCCCCCAACCCCCTTCCCTACTATCTCCCCCCTCTCGGAGCAGGAGAGGGGTCGGGGGAGAGGTCTTAGGACATTCCTTTTTTTCGTTCTACTGAACTTATCCAAACTTACCTAACCACAGGTTAGGCTTTGGAGACGAGCTTCCTGCTTCATTGAGAACCACTGACCGCAGTCTGTAACCTTATTCTCAAGAGCAGGCTTAAAATCGGCGGGAACTTCACCTACTCATTTAAGTATAACATAAGCTTTGCCATTTACCACTAAAAAATTTGAAAAAGCGGTCGAGGGATGGCGAGGGGACCTCGCCATCCCTCGACCAAGAGAAAAGTAGGTTTGAGGATATTTAGGTAAGATTTCAGCTTCTGTTTTTACCCCTAATTTAACTTACTGTCCTCAGCAAAAAATTTACTGCTATATCTGTTGGGTTTCGTTCCTCAACCCAACCTACAGAAAGCAATTTTTGATGATTTATATTTAACCGAACTTGGTATTAATCTTTATAGAAAACCACAGATAAATTATTTGCTGGCATTTCCACTTTCTCCACAAAGTTTAATCCCTCCTTCTTTGCACTCGCTATCACATCTTCTAAATTTCTGACTCCCCACTCAGAATTTTGAAACTGCAAAGACTCATCAAAAGCAACATTACTCGGTGCTGTATGTTCTCCATTCAGTTTATACGGACCATACAAATATAGGACACCATTCTTTGGTAGCAAACGTCCCGCACCTGCCATTAATCCCAGACAAGTAGACCAGGGAGATATATGAATCATATTAATATTGACAATAGCTGCAATCTCAATATCCTCTTTCTCCACCGCCCAAATTGACTCCCGTGCATCAATATTAAGGGGTAGATGCAGGTTATCTGACGAACTATGTTTTTGCCATGCTGCTATACTCTCGCGCAACATAGGGTTAGGGTCAGAAGGAAACCACTGGCGCGGTTGCAAACGAGGAGAAAAGAAAATAGCGTGTTCTCCCGTACCACTAGCAATTTCTAAAATATTGCCCGTTGGAGGCAAAACTCGCTGCAGGACTTCCAAAATAAATTCCCGGTTGCGTTCGGTTGCGGGAGCATATTGTCGAGCATCATTAAAAGAGTTCATATCAGTTATTAGTT
Organism: Okeania sp. SIO2F4; assembly: GCF_010672385.1. GTDB lineage: Bacteria > Cyanobacteriota > Cyanobacteriia > Cyanobacteriales > Microcoleaceae > Trichodesmium. The sequence goes on along the minus strand of NZ_JAAHGT010000574.1, from coordinate 3,891 downwards.
ATCAGTTATCATATCAAATCTGGTAGCATCAGTGATATTGTAAGGGCGAATGGCCATTCGCCCTTACCCATTGTATGACGATTAAAGGAATTATCTAACTCCGAACTAAACGGATTTGATATCAGTTATCAGTTAAGTATTTAAATTATATATCCAATTTTTGTCAAAGGCAACAGAAAACATAAAATTTCAATTATTTTTAGCTTGTCAGTTATCAGTTATCAGAAAAGCTGAGAGCTGACTGCTAATAGCTGTTTGCGTAGCATTCCGTAGGAAATGCTTATGAAAAATCATCCCACTCAAATAATGAAAATTCTCCCGTATAACTTTTCCAAAATCCTGCCTTTTCTAAATAATTTAACAGCAAATCACAAGTAGGAAAAAAACCACCAAGACTTGAATATTTTTTCTGAAAAGCTAAATGACGTAACTCTAAAAGTAGGATTTGCAAACTTTCTTTAGTCCCCCTGATATAACCTAGCCAAAAAACTTTTTTATCTCTTTCCAATGCACTTTGTATTGCCAAACCAACTAAGCGATCGCTCTGTTTAATTCCCCAGACTAAACCTCGCTCAATCAGATTTTTAAATAGTTCTATTTTCAGCTCTTGCCATTTAGCTCCAGGACCTATATAAAAACAATTATTCTCACCATAAAATTCAGAGCTATTTACTAACTCCCAAGCCAAATTAATACCCGGAAAATTAAGTTGAGTAAATACTAAATCTGATAGAGATTCTACTGTAGAAATAGGTGTACTTCTATGAGGAATATAATGACCGATAATACTCCGGTTTCTTCTAGCCATCATTCCTAACATAACTTTATCTTCAGACCGAACAATACAACGGGAAATTTTGATATTATTTTCTCGTAAAAACTGTTGTATTTGTGAATTTAAAATTCTGGCTATACCTAGACCTCGGTAAGCGCGATCTACACGCAACCCTTCCCACCAAGCTTCCGAGTCTGAGACTATAAATACTCGCGCTATCCCCACTGGTACATCATTAACTACAGCAACAAAAATTCGACCCTTGGGTTGAGCAAACCATCGATCCCAAACTAGATGAATATAGTCTGATTGATTTTCCCATGTGTGTTGACAAAAAGCAAAAACTGCTTCTCGATCCTCAGCGCGTGCTAATCTAACTTGTACTTCTACCATTTCAGTTATCTTTTTTTTCTTGCCAATTACTTAATTTACTATAATTACCCATATTTTTCAGCTAGGGAGTTCAATAATTGATAATTACTTCTCCCTAAAAGGAAGAGGATTGAATAAAAGGAATATTTTTTTTGTTTCTCCTTGCTCATGAGAGGCTTTATACCTTTATTTTTCGGTAAGTTTTTCTGCTTCACCAATCTGATGATTTTTGCCCGTGATTGTATTTGTTTTCATATTTCTTATTCCTGTCTAATTTTATTCTTAAATAACTAAACTTTAGCAACTTTATGCAAGGAATTTTAGGATTTTAAATTCAGAGGCAATTTTTGAATATTATGAATTTAATTGGGGCTTCGCCATCAACTTTTAAAGTATTTACAGATAGACATTTTTGCATTTTTTTTAATGTAAGGTTTTCAATTTATAAAACTGCAAAAATTCAGCATTTTCCTTCTTCTAATCATCTTTTCCAAAAGGGACTTTCTGTTGTTGAAAATCTTACGCGACCAAAATCTTGGGGTGCATGAAACTGGGGCTTTGGAGTTTGACTAGGAGACCATTGACTATACTGTAAATTTGTCTGACCTCCCAGACGGTTAAGATTGAGATGCCAAATTTCTTCTGGTTTCGGTGGTGTATTTTTCGCAACCTGAGCAAAATTGTCGAAAGGAATAGCTGCTTCTAATATCCAATATTTATCTGTATCACTATCGTTATTTAAACTCCCAACAATTGAAGTAGCAATTTTTATACCTTCACCATTCCATTCCTCAGTAGTTCGCTCCTCTAGACTTTGACGATGAAATTGATCGAGAAATGCCTCCTGCACGTTCATTTCAATATTAAAATAAGTAAGAGGTTGATCGGGATTTGGTGCTGTAAAGACTTCTACACAATCATCCTGAAAAACTGCACTATCACGCTCGGTTTTTTCTGCCCAAATATGTCCATCTTCAACAATAAAAGATACATATAAATAATTATCATCCCACAGCAATTTACTAACAGTTTGTTCTTGCTTTCCCGACTTCCACCAAGGAAATTTAAAAGCACCCACATCTGGTGCGGCTGTCCATGGTGGCTCATCTAATTTACCATCAATAATTATAGGCGTACCTGTCCTCAAGATAGTATAAAATGGCTGGCTACCTGCCAATGTTTTCAGGGAAAAACAAAGTATAAATGATAGAGATAAAAGAGTAGCAGTAACTATTTTTTTGTACTTCAATATTTTCTGATGTTTCACAGTAATGTTCCTGTTTTAGCACTTGATTGTTTTTCAGTACAGGCATTTAGGTTAAACCTAAAGTTAACGATCGGGAACTAACTTTAGAGATTATATCAGATTATGGGCAACAGTTATAAACCCTAAATTAAGATACTATTGTACAATAGCTGTAGTGATTATTGAAAATGAATTTATGAAACTAGAACATACAGAATCATCGTCACCAGAAAACTCCAGTCCAAAAATTGACTATGATGTAGCGATCGTCGGTGCAGGTCCAGTAGGATTAGCAACCGCTCTCGGTCTACGTCAACGTGGGATAGAAAATATTATCGTCCTCGACCAAACCCGTGCCTTTCGTAGAGTAGGTCAGTACATTATTGTTGCACCCAATGGTTTGAAAGCACTTAAATATCTTGATATCCAAGCTTATGAAAGTATGAAAGAAACTTTTCACAAATCCAACAATTCATTACAAAAAGATCGACCAAAGCCAAAATGGACTGTCAGAAATGTGGATGGTGAAAAAATTTCTTTATTTTTTATGGGATACGATGAAATTGTTCAGAAATACGGAGACTTTGTAACATTTATGCATTGGTATGATTTACAGAGTAAACTGAGAACACTATTACCAAGCTATCTTGTTAAAGCCAATCATCGTTGTGTTAATGTAGTTGACGAGCCAGAATTTAAATGTGTTCGGGCTGATTTTGTTTCTAATCTGGGGGCAAAACCTAACCCCTATTCCCACTGGGAAAATAAACAGGAAAAAGATAAAAATAGCACTGGAAGTTCTTCCCAATTTCTTGAATCAGAAATTACATCAATTCGTGCTAAACTATTGATTGCAGCAGATGGAATTAATTCTACCGTGCGTCAGACGATCTACAAAGACACTCCATATTCTGTATACAGCAAACCAGAATATTCTGGTTTGTGTGGTATCTGTTGTGATGAAGTCAACGAAATTCCAGAAGCTCTGTTACAACAAATCGAATCTCGGTTTTTTAATGGTGCATCAGGTGTAGTAATTTATAATGACCCAACCAGGGAAAATTCAGCAGAAAATCAAATTTCCAAAATGAAAATGGTTATATGGTCTCAAGCACCTGGTCAGTTTAAATATATAATCGATGCAGGTTTGGCTTTAGAGTTATTAGCAGGGAAGTCAGGAAAAGAATTAATTGATACTATAGTATTGGAGTTGAAAAAAGCTAACTTTCCAGAGATGATTCAGCAGTTTGTGGCTTTGTCATCTCCAGACCAGACAGTACAACGACCTTTTTATATTCATCCCGTAACTGTTTCTACTCAAGACCAGGTAAAGTGGAGCATGGGGCGAGTTGTATTGGTGGGAGATGCCGCCCACGGAATGCCACCACTTGCGGGTCAAGGTGCTAATCAAGGGTTTGAAGATGCTGCAGCGATCGCTACTTTGGTGGCTGAAATTAACAAGCAAAATCTGTGGGACGATATGACAGCTATAGAAACA
>NZ_JAAHGT010000573.1 GCF_010672385.1 Okeania sp. SIO2F4 | reverse complement strand
TAGTTACTCCTGCTATTTGTTGGAGTCGCTTTTGGTCAACAAATTCTTCGGCGGCAAGTTCGCTTAATCTCTCTGAGTCATTACTTTTTTTTCCGCCTCTTTGACTAATATCTCTAATAGTTGGAGGTTGCTCCAAATCATATTTTTGCTGTAACTGTTGGGGAGTCAAACCATAACCTAAAGTATGCACAGTAATATTAGGATAACTTTTTAAGATAAACACAAGTTTTTCAAAATCTTGTGCTTCTAATTCTGGTTCATTTTCTCTCTCTCCATAAATACTATGATAGCCATCAGAAAGTAAAATTATTGAACGTCTTGGCTGAGGTAAATTAGAATTTGCTGGTAGGTTAAAACGCGTATCTTCGGGATTTCCAAAAAATTGTACTGCCTGGCGCAAAGGCTCATAAATATCCGTCGCTGCACAAAGATTATCTAGTTTACTCTCTAATTTTTTCAAAGTTTGTTCGACTTTTTTATTGCCAGCTAAGACAAAGTTATCTAGTTCTTTTTTCGTGACTTGGTTTCCCGGACAATTTTTACCTCCTTTGCCAAAAGGAACAATAGAAATTTTAGTATTTTCGCCCTTTTCTGCTAAATCTCGATCGAAATTTCTAATAGCAGCGATCGCTCCTTCTAATTTAGTTTTTTCTCCACTACTATCTAATTGTTTCATACTGCCACTAAAATCTAATAAAACAATTACCCAAGCCGGAGGTAATTCTTCAGGTAGGGGAATTTTTAAATTAATATCTGCCTGATTTAAAGTTTGACATTCTCTAGTTTGGGAGTCGGCTTTCGGCGGACAAACTGTTAAATTGAAGTCATCTTTTTGCAGACCTCTTACTGGTTTATTGTTTGGGTCGTATACTTTCACGCGGAGCGTAACTTCTCCTTCATTCCGGTCGGGAATAGCTTCAATAATTTCTAGATTTTTGACTCTAGCAAAACTAGGATTAATGTAGAAACTTACTATTAATAAAGATAGACTAACCTTGCGGGTCCAAGAAGCGATTGTAGTAGACAAATCTGAATAATTTTTTACCATTATAAACACCATTTTCCGCATGAAATGTAATTAAGTCGTTATGTTTGAGTTGAATTGGTGTACTTTCGGTCAAGCGATCGCCTTGATATTCTATTTCAGAGAAAAATTTGAGATTAGGTACTAGAATTGTTTGGCTAGGTGCTAGGTCTAAGTCAGCAATATGTAATGGCAAACCAGGAATACAAATATTGACGCCAAATTGTTGACTACCTAAAATTTTTAACTGAGCCGAACCTATTTTAACTTTGCCTCTAGCAGGTAATTGAATGGATAATCCTTCTTCAATTTTATCGGTAAATTCATTACTCACAAATTTGAGTCTTGGTGATAATTCTTTTTGAATATGAGGATAATTACTAGGTGTTTTGTTTTGACTAATATTGACATTTTCAGTATATTCAAAACCCGCTCCAGCTCTAAGGGCAACTAGATGACTAGGAGAGGTAGAAAAGCTCAATACTAAACCTAATAAACCTCCCAATAAAGAAAACCCTATTGTGTCTTCCCAAGCTTTTAAAGCTATGGGCATTCCTCCCATTTTTTGTCGTATCCATTCAAAGATAATAGCTGCAATTAAAGCAGTCAAAATACTGGTAGTTAAACTAATAGTAAGTCGTTGCCAAAAACGGCGTTTATCTCCTGCTTCTATACTGCGCCAGCGCCAAGTCAAACCTTCAGCTAAACCCACTGCTCCGCCAATTAATATCCAGCCGACTATTCTGACAAATTCATCGGGTATAGTTAAGACTTTATCTCGCAATTGTGGATTGAGTAATATTTCTATTAATCCTCCAGAAGTAATGCCAATTAAAAATCCTAATCCGGCAGCAATACTGAGGGGGATTATACCTCTGCTGAAGTTGCGTTTAAACCGAGTGGGATTATTTAAAAATATATCTGTGGCTACTATGCCAACTGCAAGAGAAATTGCAATGCAAGGAAATAATGCTAGTTCGGGAAATTTTTGTAACCAGCCTAAATCGCTAAGGATAAATTGACCGATGCTCCAACCGATTAATGCGGATGTAATTCCTGATAGAATATATAGGTATATTCTCATAATTTCAGATTAATTTTGATTTTGATAGAGCCAGAATTAACAGGTAATTAGTAAGTATACAAGTTTTTCAAAGAGTTTGCATTTTAAATAGTATAGCGCTATGCACAAGTTAAAAGTCTGAAAGGTTGCGAGCCGACAGCCGTGGCAATCTCAAAGGCAAAATTTAAATATAGTTCAAAAATTATCGCGTCATTCTAAGTTAGAAGTCTTAATAGTTTATGATGATCCACGACTTGATGCTCAGGGTGATATTTCAGATTTGTTAGGAAGTATAGTTGAGTGGTATTTTATATATAGGAATCAGTTGTGAGATACCTTTTTTTGAAAAAAAAGGAACAGGCAAAAGGAAATGGGAAATAGATAATAAAATAATTTCTCATAAATTATTCTTGATTGCTATATTTATGTCAAAATTTAGTCAGTGAGTTTTAAAAATAAAATGAAATCTAAAAGTTATGTTATTTGGAATAATAAAGGTGGAGTAGGGAAGAGTACTATCTGTTTCCATCTTGCTACTGTCTATGCAGCCAAAAACCCAGTATGATATGTGCCCCCAAGCTAATGTTTCAATGATGCTTCTTGGAGGAGGGCTATAAACAGTATTAAAATAATTTGACAAAATTTAACATAAATAGACATTTACTGTGATATACTAGATTTATGTCTAACTTATTAAACTCTGAAAAAATGTGCCCCCTCAATTGAAATGCAATCAATCAAGACTAAATTAAAAGTCAATAATCAACAAAAAACCATACTCGCCAAACACGCGGGTGTAGCTCCTGACTGCCTATAACTGGGGACTAGCAACTTGTATTTCCGAATACAAAGAAACTCAAAAACGACTGAGTGCTATCACTTTACATGTATAGTTTGGTAGCTGAAGTCAAAAGTGAAAAACCCTGGTATTATGAAGTATCAAAGTGTGCCCCTCAAGAAGCATTAAGAGATTTAGACAGAGCATTTAAAAACTTTTTGACTATTCCTAAACGTGGATTTCCCATTATTTAGAAAAAAGGAAAAAAAGATAGTTTCTATCTACAAGGAAGTATTAAAATCCTGAAAGGAAACTATATAAAATTACCCAGAATAGGAATAGTAAAAACTTACGAAATCTTACCTTCTGTACCAGTTAAAAATGTGATAATCTCAAAACGTGCGGGTAATTGGTATATAAGTTTTAAATATGATGAGGGACCAACTCCTACTGCTAAACAAGGAGATATTATTGGTGTAGATGTAGGTATAAACGCTCTAGCAACTTGTAGTGATGGAACAACCTACGCTAATGTCAAAGCTTACAAACAAGCTAAAAAACGATTAAGTCGTTATCAACGTCGCGTCAAGAAAAAAGAGCTTGGCTCCAAAAACAGAGCCAAAGCTATCAAAAAACTAGCAAGATTGCACAAGAAAGTAGCAGATATTAGAGCAGATGCACTACATAAACTAACAACATGGGCGAGCTTTAAACCACAGCACCATAGTGATAGAAAACTTGAATGTAAGTGGAATGCTGAAAAAGCGGTGCGACCCCGCGACGACGACAGCTCGCTTGCGGAACGCGCACCAAGAGATCATAAGCTGGCAAGTGCGATAGCCGACTGTGGTTTTTATGAGTTTAAGCGTCAGTTATCATATAAGTGTGAGTGTTATGGAAGCCAGTTAGTGATAGCTCCTAGATTTTATCCAAGTTCTCAGATATGTTCTCAGTGTGGGCATCAACAGAAAATGCCGTTGCATAAGAGAACTTACGAATGTAGTAACTGTGGTTTTGAGGCTGACAGAGACTTTAATGCCGCTATCAACCTCAAAAACTATGTGAATCAGTAGCTTGAGTTCCAAGCGATTTTAAGCCTGTGGAGAAGAAGGGACGCCCTTATGCAACGTCCGTACGCAGACTGCGGTCAGTGGTATATGCGTGAAACAGGAAGCTAGCTCCAAAACCCTCTTGGGTAAGTTTGGGTAAGTTTAGTAGAACGGAAAAGTTGATTATACCCATCAATGCAGATGATTCCTCCAGAGTAGCTATATCAGCTTTATTCAATCTTATTTATGGGTCAGGAAACGTTCATCCAGTTTATGGTAATTACGCCTTTTCAGCTAGATTAGACAAAAATAAGATGAGAAGACCAATAATACACCTTCTTCTTGGAAATAGGTTTACTCAAAGAGTAGGAGCTGCAAATGCATTCAAAGCCTTATCTGAAGAAACAGCAACTGCAATGCATCGTGAATACAAAAAAGCTCCGGCTAGATTTAGCAACTACTACGGATCTGAGCCTCTAGATTTTGACGAATTTCAGAAGCAGTATGTATTTGAATTGAGAGACTTTAATAGTGCAGGAGTTGTAGCTGCAAATCAAGGATTGCCTTTAAATGAAATCCCAGATCAAAGAAAATATGAAGTATATCGACAAAGTATTCAAGTCAGTAAAGAGCAAGGAGAGCGTTGCAAGGAAGTTATTGAAGATTTAGCCAACAAACTATGAAAAACTCATATCACTGATACATCTTGTTATTTATTAACAGGACTTACGCAACGGCACCAATTATAGTGGCTATATCTAGAATTATGACCAAATTATAGGCTATATATAACGGTAGTGCGTAAATCCTGTAAGTATTTAACCGGATTTGATCGGGACTTACGCAAATCCTGAGAAAATACCCTATCCCTAGAGGGCGAATGGCATTCGCCCCTACTATATATGTTGGCTCTGCGTAAGTCCTGTTGATATTATAATTCCGGTTCCACACCCAAAGCTTTTAATTGCTCTGCCAAGCGATCGGCACGTTGACGTTCTTGTTCTGCACGTTGACGTTCTTGTCCTGCAAGTTCATCTCCTGTCAACAAAAGATTTCCTTGAGCATCCCACCAACGTAACCAAGGCCAGACTTGGCTTTGATATTCGCCTTCCCAAATACCCAATTCTACGCCTAAAGGTTCTATGGGATAACGCTCGTGCTCATTTGGTATCATTTGTTGATAGCGACCATTGACCAAATTATATACTTCGATGGTTCCTTTTTGAACTTCATAAATACCATAAAAAGGTACGCGAATTGCTTGTTCATAAACCCAAAATTTACCTGTTCCTGGTGTTTTGTCTCTTTCTTCTAATCCATCTCCAGAAACAAATTCCAATACAATTAAAGGGGCAACAAATTCCTTCCATAAAACATAGGAACGACGTAACTGACCATTTAATTTTTGTGGCACATTCGGTATATAAAACCAATCAGGAGCTACAGAACCTTTTTCTAGTGGTTCTGGGGATTCAGTTAAGCGCCAATAAATGCCACTATCTCGACCGATACAGTATTGGCGATCGGGATGAATTTGTTGCAAAATAGGAGTAATAGAATGAGTTAATAAGTCTCCTTCTGGGGGTTCTTGAAAATTTTTCACAAAGTTATTATCCTTGTCGGGAAGTTGAGTATGGTCTGGTAAGCTTTTTGGTAAATCAGCAGTTGGCGATAAATCAGAGGATTTTTCTGGTAGTTTGGTTATTGGATTCATATTAATTTGAAAGTTAAAGATTTAGGCAGGTTTCATAGAATAATTGTAAGCGGTCAGCTATCAGCTATCAGCTATCAGCTATGAATTATTAATTCATTATCTGGGAAAGAGGAATTAGTCTCTAAGGAGAATTAAAAGTTATGTTTACGAACATTCCGCAGGAAATAAAAAGGTTATCAGCTAACCGAAGTCAAGTTATTACGTTCACTCATCTGAATGCTTACAAATAATAGTTTTCCCGATATTACCTTTGAAATTATTATAGCAGTTTACTTAAAAGGCTAGCAATACAAAACTCAAAAAGTTTGCTATATCTCCCGAAAAAAGGTATTATATGGGAGGTTTGATAGCACTATAAAAAAGTGTTATAGCGTTTCCCAAACTAATGAGGTACAGTTGTTTTTCTTCTTTATCTATTCCTACGGAATGAGAATTACTACTCCCTATTCCCTGTCGCCTGTTCCCTGTTCTCTGTTCCCTGTTCCCTAAAACCAAAGAATTTTGTACCTCACGCTTTTTGGGAATTGCTATAGTACATTAATAAAAGTGAGCCAATAGTTTTTACTTAAGCTGATAGCTAATTGCCAAGATCGGGA
>NZ_JAAHGT010000572.1 GCF_010672385.1 Okeania sp. SIO2F4 | reverse complement strand
TCTTTTGCTGTTACCAAATGGTGTGACAACATTACCATTAGTTGTGTCAATAATTTTGACCTGACTTGCTGCTAAGTTTTGGGGAATACTATTTTCTTGAGTATTCATGGAAGAGGGAAAATCTCGTTCTGCAGACTCTAGAGTTATTGCTAGATACTTGCCATCTGGAGATAGATGAAATGGAACTCTGCTGGGAATGTATTGCAGAGTTATTAGTTTGTTGATAGTGAATGGTTGTAAATTTAGCATTTATTGTCAGATTAAATTCTATAGTAATGGTATGGCTTCAATAATTAATTATTACCTCTTCTTATAACATTGAGGATTGGCTAAAAGGATTTTTTTTCTTCATCCCATCCTAGGTCATGCTCCGCTTTCCGACCGCTCTCTTGGTTGATTGGAGGCAAGCGTTTGCGCTTCGCAAAGCTTCACTTTACATGTTGCGGAGCAAAACGCGTAGCGTCCCGGAGGGAACGGAGACCTCGCCATCCCATCCTAACGGACTGCGAGCAATTCATGTCGCGAAGCGTTAACGAAGTTGTGCGTTAGCTAAACGACCGCTTTTTTTCCATGAATGGAGAGAGTTTATACCTTTATTTTTCGGTAAGTAGGTAGGCGCGAATAAAGGTTACTATGTAACGAAATGTTAAAGTAGCTAAAACTCTTGAGATTGCTTCGTTCCACTCCGTTCCAGTCGCTTCGGACATACTTGTAAATTTTTTCACCTACTTACTTACAAGTAGTAATATTCTCAAAAAATTAAGTTGGCAAGTAAATAGGTTTTGCTGATTAAATCTCAAAGTATTTATAGATAAAGGCAACTACCTTTTTGGAGTCGAAAAAAGTGCTAGGGTTTTCGGTGCTTGAAGTTCAAAAAGTTGGTATAGATGACCAGACAAAATTCTATCTCTCCACACTTCCCACACTCCCCACACTCCCCACACTTCCCACACTTCCCACACTCCCCACATTTCCCACACTCCCCACACTCCCCACACTTCCCACACTCCCCACACTTCCCACACTCCCCACATTTCCCACACTCCCCACACTCCCCACACTCCCCACTAAGGTGCCCACTTAGGATTAAAACCAGTTAGAGGTAATTCCTCTGGTTGCAGTTTCCATGGAGAACCATCTTCTGGAATTTTCGAGTCTAAAGGTAACATCCATAGACGACTAATTTGTCTGGTTTTTTTGGTATTTTCTTGTTCTTTATCTTTGTTTGAGATGGTCACCATTTGGTCAAATAATAATGCTAAACCATCTGGTGATAAATCCAGATTAACTTCCCGTTGGTTTGGCAAAATAACTAAGGGTCTTAAAAAATTTCTTTTAATATCAAATGCTGCAATATAAGGTTTTTCCTGATATTCTTCTACATTTTCTACTACTTGGGTTAATAAGCAATATAAAATACTTTTAGTCTGGTCAAATTCTGCACTAAGAATATTGCCATAAGGACGAGTCCGTAATATCTCTCTCTCCTCACCTTGATTAGTCACAATATATAGAGACCTTGTACCATCTTGATTATATTTTACCATTGTTGCCATCGAACCATCGTCAGCAAAACTCAATACCGTTCCAAACTTTGGTAAAAATATTAAATCTCCTGAATCTGTTTCTGGATTTATTGGCAAAATAGAAGTTCCTTTCCCTTGTAAAATTACTAAGCTCTTGCTATCTGGCGTAATTAAAAAATCTCCACCTTTTTGAATTATTCCATCCTTATTTGTTAGTGGTCTTGCTTCTTTTCCTAATTCTAATACCCAGGGACCTGCATCCAATACATCTTTTCTATTTACCCGTTGAATTATAATTATTTTACCATCAGGAGATAGGTCAAATTTCAAGTTTTGGTATTCTGAATTATCGAGAACTTTTTCAATTTTACCCAGAGCTTCTGTAGAATCTCGTTTTTCTCTAGGGGATTCAGAATTAATACCAGTTGTCACAGTATATATTTTTTGTTCTAAAAGACTTGGAACTTCATTTTGCTTTTCAACTCCTGAAAATAAAATCTTTTTTCCCTCCGGAAAAAACTTAAAATCTAATACCTCTAGATTTTGAGGAGTGAGCAATATTGACTGCTGCTCTTTAGTCAAATTAATTAATACTAACCTACCTTTTTCTTCACCTTTAAAACCTATATAAGCAAATGCGCGATCGCGACTTTGAAATGAACCTTGAAAAGGCTGCATTACCTGCCCTTGATCTAGTCCATAAAACCTTTCTTTTGCCTCAGATAATTTTAATGTATATTGATTGCCATAAGGAGCAGGTTCTAAAATAGTATAAGCCATTCTTCGACCTGCCCAACTCACTTTTCCTGGTAAAGGTGGTTCAATTTTTAAGTTTTTCTCAACAGTAGCATGATTCATTGGTCGATTAAAATTTAGGATAAAAGCTGTATCTTCAGCTCCTATATTTTTATCTTGCCAACTAAAATCTCTAACTTTTGGAGCGGTATTGCCTCCACCTAAAAATAGTAGACAAATTAACAAACTTAAAGCGATAATTAAACTAATAGCAACTCGGTCAAGAGGTTGTCGTAATTCCTGTAAAATAATGTCTTGAGCTTCGCGAAATAGATGATTAATTTTTTGGCTGAAATTTACCATAAATTTTACCCTTAAACTCTATAGATAACACCAGGATTTTATATCATAGCAAATCTACTTTACTAAGATTATATGTACAAAAGTCCAAGTATGAGCTTTTTAGAGTATAACAACTTAATTTAGTATCATATCATGTCTAGTTGAATAGCCATAAATAATAGGCGATCTAATACCAATTCCCGAAAATAATGCTATATTTACCAATGGATAATAGATAATTGATAATTAATCAATCCGGCTTTATTGCCTCTCCTAATAATTAATAATTAATCGAACCTAGATTTAAAGCATTTCCTAATAATCGATAATTGATAATTGATAATTATGCTCAAAACTAATAGACATCTCCAGAAAATAAAATTGCCCTTTATTTAGCATGATATATAGTTGTAAAAATTCCTCAAAAATTCTCTTTCGTACCTTTTTCCTAAAAATCTATTACCTGTTCCCAGTTAAGTGTTCCCAGTTAAGTGTTCCCTGTTCCCTACTCTGAAAAAAAGTCTATATCTTTTTCACCAGATGTCTAATTATCCATTGTTCATTATCAATTGTTAAAGAGGTAACGATCCATTCTCCATTATCAATTAATAAAATTACTTTTCAGATAGATGACCTCATTTCACAATCAAAACCTTGTAGGGGAGATTTCCTACGGAATGCTCTGGAAACGCGAATCGCTCCTACTATGGTCTACCCATAAAAAACCGCTGTATTCAACAATTTAATTCTTAAGTATTCAGGACTTACGCAGAACCGCCATATCTATACCAATTCACTTTAAAGATGTCACAAATAGTTTCAAACTTTAAATGTCAAATAATTGCCTCAACCTTTCTCTTGTCAAAATTTTTAGCCTATCCAATCTAACTTCAGAATTCTGAATTCTGAATTCTGAATTCTGTGAAATGGTATAGTAGGGGGCAAATGGCATTTGCCCCCTACAGATAGCGTATTATCTACCAGTTTGCCTAAGTCCTGGTATTAATACCAGTTAAAAAAAAGAATGTTACGAATAATAAGGGCAATAAAAATAATTCACCGGAAATGTCTATTAGACTAAAAAGATAAGTTATAAAATAATAAATAGCATCAAAGCTATTCATTATGACTCCTGACTCCTGACTACTGACCCCTAAAAAATCCCCTATCTATTTGTAAAATTGGTATTAAGAGCTGATTAAGTAACGTTTTTAAATATAAAAATTGGTTTTTAAGATAATTAGATGCTTAACAAAATATTGACCAAGAAAAATTTACATTCCCATATAGATTTACTGCTAATACTAACTTTGCTATTAGCAGCAGTGATACTTTTTTCTGCTAATTTAGGAACATTACCTTTACGAGATTGGGATGAAGGAATAGTTGCCCAAGTAGCTAGAGAAATTAGCCGAGAAAAGTGGAATTGGCTTTATCCTACTATTAACAATACCCCCTATTTTAATAAACCACCATTAATACATTGGTCGATCGCTTTTGTCTATAGTATTGCAGGAGTCAGTGAATTAACTGCACGTTTATCTCCCGCTTTATTAACCGCATTTTCCGTACCCTTAATTTATTGCGTTAGTCGAGAATTATTTCGCCTACGCACCCCAGCAATTTTTACTGCTTTGGTTTATTTAACTTTGTTGCCAGTAGTACGACATGGACGTTTAGCAATGTTGGATGGAGCGGTAGTTTGTTTTTTTGTGTTGATGATTTGGTGTGTATTACGGTCGCGCCACAACCTCCGCTATTCTCTCGCCATCGGAATTAGTTTTGCCTTAGTTTCCCTCAGCAAAGGAATTATTTTAGGATTACTTTTAGGAGCGATCGCTTTTTTCTTTCTCTTGTGGGATACTCCCCGACTATTAAGTTGTAAATATTTTTGGGGTGGCATCTTACTTGGTATGCTGCCAGTTTTTCTATGGTACACAGCTCAATTTTTCCATTACGGTGTTGAATTTTTCCATGCCAACTTTTTCCATCAATCTCTCAAACGTATTTGGCAACCTGTAGGTAGTCACGATGGACCTATTTGGTATTATTTATTAGAAATTATTGAGTATAGTTTCCCGTGGCAATTATTCTGGTTGCCAGGATTATATTTAAGTTGGAAAAATCGTAATTTTACTTGGGGAAAATTAGTTTTAGTTTGGAGTGGAGTCTATTTATTAGCTATTTCATTAATGAATACTAAACTCCCCTGGTATGTCTTACCTATTTATCCAGCTTTTGCTTTAGCAGTAGGTAGTTATTTAACAGAAATTTGGCATCAATTTCCATTAGATTTAGGATACTTTTGGTTTCCAAGCGATGGATATCTCCCAACTCAAAAAGATAGTGCAAAACATCTCTGGGGTATTCCCACTGTTTATCATCGTTTGTTAGTAGCTTTATTTGCACTACTAGCTTTAATTGCTTGGATTGCTTGTGTTTACTTTGGTGGTGCTTTTCATCTAGGTGAGTCAAATTTAGCAAAACCTAATTTAGACTTACAGTTAATTTCTGTAGCTGTTGCTTTAACAATGACAATGACAACTCTACTATTAAACGAACAAAACCATCAGTTTTTGTCAATCTTAATTTGGGGAACATATCTTTCATTGCTAATGTTTGTTAGCTCCCCTCAT
This sequence comes from Okeania sp. SIO2F4, assembly GCF_010672385.1. Taxonomy (GTDB): domain Bacteria; phylum Cyanobacteriota; class Cyanobacteriia; order Cyanobacteriales; family Microcoleaceae; genus Trichodesmium. The sequence goes on along the minus strand of NZ_JAAHGT010000572.1, from coordinate 986 downwards.
TGGATATGGGAATTGGAAGAAGACTATCCTGTTAAACCAGTCGGAGAAATGATTCAGAAAAATACACCCCCCGGTCAGATTATTTATTCTTTTGATACCAGAGACCGCCCCTCTTTAAATTTTTATAGCGATCGCCTAATTAAGCGTATTGGACCACAAAAAATTCAACAAAAATGGCAAGATATACCTCAACCTTATCTATTAGTTGAAGCATCAACTTTAAATAATCTCCCCCTCGAGAATTTTCAGGTTTTGAATAATGTCAAAGGATGGGCGTTAGTGACAAGAGAAGGCATTGATAATTAATAATTAATAGTTAATAATTAATAATTTATCATTAGGGCTTGCTGATTAAATCTAAAAGCATTTACAGATAAAGGTTTTAGACTTTTTAGGTCTGGAAAAAGTACATTGATAATTAATAATTAATAGTTCATAATTAATAATCGATCATTAGGGCTTGCTGATTAAATCTAAAACCATTTACAGATAAAGGTTTTAGACTTTTTAGGTCTGGAAAAAGTACATTGATAATTAATAATTAATAGTTCATAATTAATAATTTATCATTAGGGCTTGCTGATTAAATCTAAAAGCATTTACAGATAAATATTTTAGACTTTTTAGGTCTTGAAAAAGTACAAGGTTTTCGCATTTTGGGAGCTCAAAAAGTTAGGATTTTGGGTTGACTATTGGCTGAAAAATTAAGGGATGATTTTTCCTCCTGTCTCCTATAAATTCCCCATTCCTCCTGACTCCTGACTCCTGACTCCTACCCGAACCCATAAGACTTTTTCCGCAAACCCTAATTAATTCCCAGAGATTGAAAGCCTCTTTACTAATTGATAATTGCCAATTGATAAGTAGGTGGGCATAAATAAAGGTAAAATATAAAAGTACCTAAAAACCTGAAATTGCTAACAATGCCTTCTCCCCTAAAAGTTCGTCTAACTTCTGAAGAAAAGCAATGCTTATTTGAGTTAAAA
>NZ_JAAHGT010000571.1 GCF_010672385.1 Okeania sp. SIO2F4 | reverse complement strand
GTTTGTGGCGATGGCGTCAGAGTGGAAGTGATCAAACGAACCTCAGAGAGTTTTGAGCAATTGCCGTGCGCGATGGATTGTGGAACGCACTTTTGGGTGGCTAAATAGATTTAGGCGCTTAAGTAAGGTAACGTAAGTGTATTCAGATGTAAGTGAAGCAATGATTTATGGCTCATTAATCCAACTCATGGTCAAGCGACTAGCTAATTTAAGATTTACTTTATAAATCAGCTCTTAGATAGGATGGTGCATGAATATTTTGCACAGCGTTATGAAAATTCCACAGAAGTATTAGAAGCGTTAGGTTTGACAACTTCACCACAACCAACACCAGCATCAACACCACAATTAACAATTTCATCTATACCTAAAACTCAAACCCAACCCCAATCTAATAAAACCAGAAGAAAAATATTGATCTTAGGAGGTTTAGCAGGAAGTGGGTTTGTCGCAGCAATATTAAGTAGAGACTTGTGGAATGGATTTTTAGAACCAAAAACATACCCATCTCCTAAAACATACCCATCTCCTAATACTTCCATTCAGAAATTTGAGACACTCACACTTAACAGCAGGGGAGAAATAATAAGTCGCCGTCAAGGTCAAGCAGAAGTAATGATAGAAAACTTCGACGATGGAGTCTCTCTAGAAATGGTAAAAATTCCTGGAGGTAGATTTCTCATGGGGTCTCCAGAAACAGAAGCAGGAAGAGATGATGACGAAGGTCCCCAACATTATGTAGATGTGCCAGAATTTTTCATGGGAAAGTATCCAGTCACTCAAGCACAGTGGGAAGCAGTTATGGGAAATAATCCTTCTAGGTTTAAAGGTGCAAGTCGTCCTGTAGAAAGAGTAAGTTGGAAGGACGCGACAGAATTTTGTCAGAAACTCTCACAAATAACGGGTAAGAAATATAGCTTACCCAGTGAGAGTCAGTGGGAATATGTGCGCCCGTGCAGGAACAACAACACCTTTTTATTTTGGCGAAACTATAAGGTCTGAGTTAGTTAACTTTAATGGCAAGTATACTTATGCTAATGCACCGAAAGGAAAATATCGTCAAGAAAAAACAGATGTGGGAATTTTTCCTCCTAATGCTTTTGGTTTATACGATATGCACGGGAATGTATTAGATTGGTGTCAGGACGTTTGGCACGAAAACTATAATGGAGCGCCTACTGATGGAAGTGCTTGGGAAACTGGAGGAGATAATAATCGTTAACTGCTGCGTGGCGGTTCCTGGCTCAGTGCTCCTGCTTACTGCCGTTCTGCGTTTCGCGAGGTCAACGTTAGGCGCGACATCCACAGCAACTATATTGGTTTTCGTATTGTGTGTGGTGGCGGGAGAATTTAATGAAGTCAGAAGTTTGAACTCAGAAGTCAGAAGGTTTTTTGAACTCAGAAGTTAAGGTTTTTGAAGTAGGTAAATTCAGATATAATTTAGGAAAAAAATCACTATAAAGTTAGAAGCTTTGAGGAGGAAAATAATTTGAGTAATCAACAAATTTCAATTCAGGAAAGAACAAAAAAGTTTGCGGTTAGAGTAGTCAAAGCTTGTACTTGGTTAGAAGGAAAATCTAATGTAAGTAGAACTTTAGCAAATCAATTGTTAAGGTCAGGAACTTCTATAGGAGCAAATTGTAGTGAAGCTAAGTCAGCTCAATCTAAAAAAGATTTTATCAGTAAATATGAAATTGCTCTCAAAGAAGCAAGAGAAACAAAATATTGGCTAGAAGTTATAATAGAAGCTGAAGTAGTATCATTAGAAAAGTTCAAATACCTAATGCAAGAAACCGAAGAAATTATTAAAATATTAGTCGCTACGATTAAAAAGCTCAAGCAATAAACTTCTAACTTCAGCATAACTTCATAAATATTTCTGAGTTCTAACTGCATCAAAACTTCTGACTTCTAACTTCATAAAAACTTCTGACTTCTGACTTCAAACTTCTGACTTCATAAAGACTTCTGACTTCAAACTTCTGACTTCTAACTAGGCTCCCATCCCCGAATATTGCTTCAACCCCAGTCGCCACAACCAACGGTTTAACCCAAAAAATATAACACTCCAAACAAACATAACTAATAACCCCCGCCCAACATCCACAGGCAACCCTACTAACAAAGAAGCAGGAAAATGAACCAGATAAGGAAACGGAGTCCACAATACTATTTTCAGTACCAATTCTGGAAACACTTCTAATGGAGCAGTTATTCCTGATAAAAACATATAAGGCAATAACCAAAGTTGCTCGATCGCCCTAGCTCTTTCAGTCCAAAACGCACACATAGCTAATGTATATTGAATTAAAAATCGCAATACCAACGCCATTAAAACTACGATTAAAAATAACAATAAATCGACAAAATTCGGCAACCAAAATGCTTGGGGATAGAGAACAAAAAATAATAGTATTAAACCTAAAACAAAAAGTCCTCTTGCAAATCTTTCTGAAATATGACCTGCTACATGATGCCAGACTGGATCTATGGGTTGTAATAATTTAGGAGATAATTTTCCTTCAACTACTTCATCTTCAAAATCAAAAATTACCCAAACAGGAGTTATAGCTCGAACAATAAATACTGCTAAGAAATAACGAGAAAACTGTAATTTATCTAATGGAAATTCACCTTTTATTGCAGCTTCTATCCAAATGCCCATCATAATAAAAGGTAAAGAAGATGACAATACCCATAAGACTAATTCGGCTCTATATTCTAGCATATAGGCATAGTAAGTAGAGAGAAAAACTTTTGCAGTTTTAATAATTTTTTTCATTTTTCCAGTGCGGGAATCTTGCCCGCCAGTAATGTACCTAACTGAGATAAAATTCTCTATTAATAACAATAATTGCTCTAATTATTGAGTATTGAATACTATGTTATCTCAAATCCAGTTGCTTTGGAGTGTTATAATAAACCGGGTTTGTTGGAGACTAATATTATTATGTTTGAGCATTTAATACAAACCCGGTTTCTGCGCTTTTTGTAATTATTGAGTTATAAAAAACCACGTTTGTTGGAGCTTAATATTATTATGTTTGAGCATTTAATACAAACCCGGTTTCTGCACTTTTTGTAATTATTGAGTGTCTAATACTATATCAACAACAAGCCCAACCAAATGCTACTATATTTTTATGCTCTTTGCATTGAGTAATATGACCACAACCACCATCAGCAAACATATAAGGTAAATTATCCTCAGAATCAACCTGAAAAACTAGCCTCATTCTTTCATCACATATCGGACAATTAGGATATTCTATTCCCTGAATCCATAAAGGCCAGCCAGCTAATTTATCTCCTTCAATTGGGAAATTATCCTCATATAATTCATCATCTAATTCTATACCAAATTCTAGAGCTTCATCATAATTAGGATAATCTTCTAATTGTTGCAAATTAACAATTAATTTAGGTGGAAAAATATCTTCAAATTATGGAATTTCTCTATCTTGAGCTTCTGCTTCTGGTTGAATAATTCTGATTAAATGAACATCATAAAATGGTAGCCATCCTTCATAATCACAATCATAAGTTAGGTCAGCATTAGTGCAATCAAACATTTGTAAAATACCACTACCAAATTCATTTTGTAATGCTTCTGGTAATTGATTTAAGTTGAGCTGAAAAAAGAATTCTAAAGGATTTTGACAATGAATACATTTCGGCCATGGTTCGTCTTTTGCTAAACCTTGGTTTACCAGCAAATTTAGAAGCAGTTAAATCACCATCACCTTCAATAGTTATGGGTTTCCAAGCTGCACGTTTATAGGGTTGAATTTCTGGAGGAATATTAGTCATCGTATTTTATAAAAGTAAAGAAACCGATCGGGAACAATTCAATAGATAGATATTTTGCTGAATTGAAAATCAAATAAATTAGAATATATTAATTGTAGCAACTGCTCTTATTTTTGACTTTCCAATAATAAAAAATCAAATCAACTATCCCAAAGAAATCATCAATTATTTCTCCCTACACATCAAAACAAGAAACCGGGTTTATTGCCTTAATTATTCAAATTATGAAACTTGACCGATAAACCCGGTTTCTGTATAAGTCCTAAATATATCCAGCAAGAATTTAACTTCTAACTTCTGACTTCTAACTTCTGACTTCAACCTTCCCTGACCGAAAAACTCTACCAATAACCTCCTCAATAGGTGGGTCAGTCACCGTCAAATCTTGTACTTCTAACTCTGCCAAAATTTGCGCTACAGTTCTAGTTAAATTTTCCCGGCGCACCAACAAACGTACTACCTGACCTTCCAATGTTTCCACCTCTCCATAATTAGATAAAAGTTGCTGAAAATTATCTACATCTGGAGGAATAGGATTAACTAATTCTATTTGCACCTCCCGATAAGGAGCAAAGCGATCGAGTAAACCATCTAAACTGCCATCATAAATTAACTCACCTTGATATATCAACAACACCCGCTTACACAAAGCAGTAATATCAGCCATATAATGACTCGTCAACAAAACTGTTGCTTGATAACGTTGATTATATTCCCGCAAGAATTCGCGTACTGCTGCTTGAGCGTTAACATCTAAACCTAAAGTTGGTTCATCCAAAAACAAAACCTGTGGTCGATGCAACAACGCTGCCATTAACTCCGCTTTCATCCGTTCCCCCAGAGATAATTTTCTGACTGGTTGTTTCAACTTCCCCTCTAGAGACAACATCTCTGTTAACTCCATCAACCGTCTGTAATATTCTTCGTCCGAAACATCATAAACAGCAGCATTAATTTTCAGCGAGTCTAACACAGGTAAATCCCATATTAACTGTTGTTTTTGCCCCATGACCAAAGTAATTTGCTGTAAAAATTCTCTCTTGCGGTCAAAAGGTATATTATTTGCAACCTTAACTACGCCATTAGACGGATGAATTAAACCTGTCAACATTTTCAGGGTAGTAGTTTTACCGGCACCGTTTGGTCCAAGAAATCCGACTATTTCTCCTGGGTCTATCTCAAACGAAATATTTTCAACTGCCTTAACATATTGGTATTGGCGACGAATAAAGTGACGCAATGTTCCTTTAATTCCAGGTTCTTTGATAGCTACTGGATAGACTTTGCTTAAATTTTTAGCGAGTATAATAGACATAAGTTCAAATATCAATTTAAGTTATACCAATTCACTTTAGAGATGTCACAAACTTTAAATGTGAAATAATTTCCTGAAATTACTGTAGCGTCAAAGTTTTGAGCCTGTAAAATTTTACTTTTGACTTTTGTACGGGCGAATGGCCATTCGCCCCTACTTCCCCTCCTGGGAGGGGTTAGGGGTGGGTTGACTTTTAACTTCAGTGAAACGGTATTACACGCCAAATTCCATAGAAATGGATAGGCAAAAAAAAACTTAGCATATTAGGAGACATATTAATTATGGTACTTACCCCAGACTTTTCAGAACCCCTTGCTCGTTTATTAGGAACAGATGGTGATGATAATGAAATTATCACAGTACAACAAGCTAATGATTTTCCTGGAGGAGTATTAGCTCTTGCTGGTGATGATACCATGAATGGTTCATCCGTAGAGGACTCAATTTTAGGTGGAAAAGGAGAAGACAATCTGTTAGGGAATGATGGTAATGATAGCTTGTTTGGTAATAGAGATACCGATTTTCTCGATGGTGGCGATGGTGATGATATATTGTATGGAGGTAAAGGTACCGATTTTCTCGATGGTGGCGATGGTAATGATACCCTTATTGGTGATGCTGGTGTTGGTATTTATCAGGGTGGTTTGGGAAGTGATGTATATGTTTTCAGAACTGAGTTAGCACCAGTAACACAAGATTTAAGTTTTATTAGTTCTATAGTTCCAGTAATTCCCAGTAGTATTGAATTGCCTAATGCAATTATTACTGACTTTAACTCTACTGAAGATATTATTGGATTAACCGGAGGGATGACAAAAGCTGATTTAATCTTTGAAGATTTTAACAGTTTAACTGAGTTTGGTATTAATACAAATCTGATTTTACCATTTCTTAGCGATGAACTTGCACTGTTAGCTAAGACTGGGATTTCAGTGCAGGATTTAGACCCGAATAATGATGGTATTTTAGAAGGTACTACTATTAGAATGGGTAGCACAAATCAATTATTAGGATATGTGTTGAACACAGATTCGGCACAAATTGCAGCTTTACCAGAATCACAGTTTATTAGTGTAGATTTTTGATGAATTAATAGGGTGTATATTATGCACCCTGAATCCAT
>NZ_JAAHGT010000570.1 GCF_010672385.1 Okeania sp. SIO2F4 | reverse complement strand
CCATCTCAATTAGATTGGGAACAACCTTTAACTAACATGGGATTAGATTCTCTGACAACTGTTGAGTTAAGCGATATTCTCCAAGATAGTTTGGGAACTTCTTTTAAAGCAACACTAATTTTTGAGTATCCCACAGTTGAAGCTTTAGCTAATTATCTCGCGCAAGAAATAGTTTCCCCAAAACCTTCTACAAATTATGATATAGGGTTAGTTGCTGATGAAAATTTAAGTTCTGGTTTTGCTTCCCCGGTAATACCAATTCAACCGAAGGGTTCTAAACCTCCTTTCTTCTGTATTCCTGGGGGTGTAGGAACAGCATTTTATCTTCACTCTCTAGCTTTTCATCTCGGTCAAGACCAACCATTTTACGGACTACAAGCACGAGGAATGGACGATCGATCGGAACCTCATACAAATGTAGAGGCGATCGCTGCCGACTATATCGACGCATTAAAAAATATTCAACCCCAAGGTCCTTATTTTTTGGGAGGTCATTCTTTCGGGGGTCAGGTAGCATTTGAGATATCCCAACAGTTACAAAAACAGGGAGATAAAATTGGTTTACTTGCTATTTTTGATATTCCTGCTCCCTTATTTAGTAATCTGATCGTTGCGGGTTGGGATGATACTAAATATATGAGTGAGGTGGTGAGGTTATTTGAATACTTTTTAAAGGAAAATTTAGAGATATCTTACAATGATCTGAAGGTTTTCTCTCCTGATGAACAATTGAATTATGTAACAGAGCGGTTAGTACAAAAGCTTCATGTGCGTCCTTCTGAGGCAGCTAAAAGACAAGTGCATGGTTTTGTCAAAGTTTTAAAGGCTAGTGTTTATGCCATGGGTCATTATCAGCCAAAGAAACTTTATCCGACTCCTATTGCTCTTTTCCGTAGTAGTGATGTTCGTATTTGGAATACTGCCATTGGTATGACTGATGCTATTCGCAACCAACTGCAAAAAAATTCCACTTTAGGTTGGGAGCAACTTTCTCAACGTTCTGTAGAACTTGAGACTGTACCGGGAGACCATATAACTATGATGCTTGAACCCCATGTCCAGGTTTTAGCGGAGAGACTAAAAACCTTAATTAGGGCTTGCTGATTAAATCTCAAAGTATTTATAACCTACATTCCACACTTCAAAATGAAGTATAAAAGGTAAGTAGTCAGTAGGGAATAATTCTAGTTAATTATCTGGCAACACCCAAGTATTTATGCTTAGGATTTTCCTGAGAATTTGATTCCTGAGCAAGGTCAATGAATAGGGTCTATTCAGTATAAATACCTACAAACCTACCAATTTTTCTACTACTTTTAATGCTACAACTTGACGTGCGGAATGTGGGTTGAAAAAGCACCTGGTTTTCAGGCGTTGCATATTTGCCCATTGGAATTATTGTTTTAGAGAAAGAGGAAGTAAAAGCTGGGATTTACCTTTTCTGCAAAGATTCATCCCTTAGTTCAGCAACGCTGGTTTTCAGCTCTTTATGCTCAAAAAGTTAGCATTTTGTGCCAGAGTTGAGCACAAAATTACTCCCCTACTCCTTACAGCGGTTTTCCTGCACGCTAGACCACAGTAGGGGATCTATGCGAATCGCCCCTACTGGATTTCGGTTATGGCGATGTGGTTCATCAATCTGAAAAGCACTGTAAAAAAGACTTTTTCAGCAAACCCTAATTAAGTTATCAGTAACTCCGGTTAAAGTTCAATATTTGAGACCTTATTTCTTAGTCAAAACGTTAATTGGAGCATCTTGCTCCCTTCCTAGATTCAGTTATCAGTATTTCCAGCAAATATTTATTGTGTGCCTAGTTAAGAAGACAATCTTCATTGGTTCTGACTTCTGACTTCTGACTTCTGACTTCTGACTTTTGAAATGCGCCCTGCTGGAATCGAACCAGCCTGAAAGCGAATTATGAGCTCGCTGCCTCCCCAATCGGCCAAAGGCGCTTATTTATTAGCTATTATATATCAACTATATTAAGACAAGTTTGATATAGCCTTACACTAATTTTATATTATTACATATTTTCCTGACTTAAGTTAAAAGTAAAGAGAAAATTATAATAGGTAAGTTTGGACATTAATACATAGGAATAATTTATAGTATATCATAACAAGAAACAAGATCGTACCTTAGACACAAAAAACTATGAACTCCAGTATTTTGCTAACTCTAAGTCTGCTGGCTCTAATGTTTAGTGCTGGTTTGGGTAGTGCTTCTTGGGGATTTAAACTGGGCAGGGAAGCCTTAAAAGGAATTACTCAACCAGATACTCGTCCTACCAATAGTTTAGTAGGTGCTAAAGACAGTTCAAATCGTCGAGAAGAAGTGGTCATGTTAAAGGAGGAAAAAATTATTATCAATGTAAAAAATACTATTATCAATGGTGGAATAGCTGAGAAAAAAACTACTAAAGAAAATTCCCAGAAAAAAACAGCTAAGGCCAAGTCTTCTCAAGATACTAAATCCAAGCAAAGTTTTCCAATTGTAAGTAGTGATGCTGGAATAGTATTGGAAGTTAATGATGTTCGCAAGTGGGGCAACTCTCTAGTCTTGGATGTTAATTTAAAAAACCAAGGAGATCGAGCTGTAAGATTTTTATACAGTTTTTTGAATATTACAGATGAACAAGGGAGAGTTATCAGCGCCAGTACAGAGGATTTACCAGGAGAACTACCACCTAATGGTAGAAGATATTATGGTATTATTACAATCCCAATTACTTTATTAGATAATGCTAAAGAACTGTCCCTAGAACTTACAGATTATCCAGCTCAAAAGTTAAATTTGAAAATGTCTAAAATTAAAATAGATTAAGTTGATTTTTAATTTTGAGTGGGGAGGCTTTAAACCGAATTTTTTGATCAAAAATTGTAAATTTTAAACATGAAAATGTTCATAGGTCTGAGGCAAAATCAATGGCAATAAGTTTGCTAGATATGCCAGGCTTAGAAATGCCGATCTGGAGAGATATGACGTGGACAGATATACTATCGCGCATCTTTTCAGTTTTTCTGCTAATTGCCATAAATGCTTTTTTTGTTGTAGCAGAATTTTCTATTGTTTCTGTGCGAAGGTCACGCATTAATCAATTAGTTGATGAGGGTGATGTTCCAGCCAAAATTGTTCAGAAACTTCAAAGAAATATAGACCGACTACTTTCAACAACTCAGTTGGGTATTACTTTATCTAGTTTGGCTTTGGGTTGGATTGGTGAAGGAACTATGGCAGTAATTGTGAGAAAATTTATAGCAAATATACCACTACCTATTCATTTTAGTCAAGCGATCGCTCACTCTCTGGCTATTCCTATTGCCACTTTTTTTATTTTGGCTTACCTACAAATTGTATTGGGGGAGTTATGTCCAAAGTCAGTAGCGCTACTTTATTCGGAACGGTTATCTAGATTATTGGGTCCTCTGAGTCTAGCTATTTCTCGCTTTTTTAATCCGTTTATTTGGATTTTAAATCAATCTACTCATTGGTTATTACGATTGGTGGGAATTGAATATACTGGTAGTGCTTGGAAAGCACCGGTTACTCCAGAAGAGTTACAATTAATTATCTCGACTTCTACTGAATCAACGGGTTTAGAAGCAGAAGAACGACAAATACTGAGCAATGTATTTGAATTTGGAGAGGTATTAGCTGGAGAAGTTATGGTTCCACGGACAAATATAGATACTATTTCAACTACAGCTACTTTTCAAAATTTGTTAGATGAAATTCAGATATCTGGTCATTCCCGCTATCCTGTGGTTGGTGAATCTGTGGATGATATTCAGGGTATTATTGATTTTCAAGAATTGGCCCAACCTTTAGCTCAAGGATTATTATTTCCACAAACTTCTATTTTATCTTGGATTCGTCCTGCCAGATTTGTTTCTGAACAAATTTATCTGAATGAGTTATTATCTTTAATGCAAAGAATGCGTCAAATTCCTAATAGTCCTCAACACTCAGAAATGGTAATAGTGGTAGATGAGTTTGGTGGAACTGCTGGATTAATTACGCGGGAGGATTTGATTGCTGAAATTATTAGTGGTGATAGTTATCAAGTAACTAACACCGAAGAACTTGCCTTACAAATGTTGGACGATCGTACTTTTATTGTCCAGGCTCAGTTAAGTGTTGAAGAAGTTAATCAACTTTTAAATTTAGATTTGCCAGTGACTGAAGATTATCAGACTTTGGGAGGATTTTTGATTTATCAATTACAAAAAATTCCTACTCGAGGAGAAAAGTTATCCTACCAAAATCTTGAATTTACTGTTATTTCTGCTGAAGGTCCTCGTTTAGATCAAATCAAAATTCGTCAATTAGAAGAGTTAGAAACTGAGCAAACTGTTAATTTATTTTTAGAAGATGAAACAGAGGAAACAGTCAATCGAATTCCACCCAATTAACTTATTCATTAAACATTTTATTGTCTGTCAATTTATCAATTTCTGTTACCTCCTCCTCTCATCAATAACTGATAACTAATAGTTGACGACTATAATGCTTACTTTCTTATTTTTTTCTAGTCTGAGATTTTTTTTCTAGTGCAGAATGGAACCTCCATAAATTCTTTTTCACAATATGTTGATTTGTGATAGCAATTTCCAAATTTCAGTTATTAAGTAATATAGCAATCCGCGCATTGGTTATGACAATTTTTATAATAGTTAATTTGAACTGAAAACCTTTAAAATTATGACTCCTGACTTCTGAGTTCTGACTCCTAACTCCACCAAAATATTAAAACTGAAATAGGATTGCTATAGTAGGGTTTGCTTAAAAAGTCTGTTAGTTAGGGAAGGGAATGGGGAATAGTTGCAGGTGTTAATTTTTCTGCATTTTTCCCAGTCAGATGAGGCAAAATCCCAAGTTTTGAACATTAATTTAGTATTTTTTGATATTTTTTTATAGGTTTAGCACCACTTAGGGAGTAGCAGAAAATAAATTATCCCAACCCAATTTTTATACTCTATTATTACTGGCTACTCCCTTGCCTTACTTTCATCAGAATGTGATAATTTTTCATTTGGAAGTCCCTTAAACTGATGATACATAACGATTCTATATTTATTCAGCCAGCCCTAAATAATACTAAATCCGGTTTAGAAAGAAGGTTTATTATAAAGTGGGAGAAGGGTTTAGAGAGGAACTTGAGAAAGTAGCTTTTGATAACCGGATTTAGTATAAGGTACAGGAATGTTTTTCAGGATTATAGGCAAAGAACAAAAATATTTTATTCGGTTGAACCCTACTCTCTATTCTCTATTATTAAATTTACTCTCAGCTTATTTTTTCTGTTTTTTCAAGTTAAAAAGCTTGGAATTTAATTAGCTGCTTGTCTTGCTGTTTCTAACCAACTATCATATTTTTGCTGATGATTTTTTACCCACTTTTGAGCATGACGTAAAATGTCTTCTGGTTTGTCTTCACCTTCTTTAATGCGTAAACTTTCAGCACTCATATCTGCAACGGGAATTTCTGCTAATTCAAACCATCTTTTAGCAACTGGGTTAGCTTCTAGAAATTTTTTATTAGCTACGATCTGCTGTTTACTTCCAGAAAAGCCAAGGTTTTTTCTATCTACTGATGTATCTTTTTCAGTTATATTTCCCATAGATTATGGTAAGGAGGTGGAGGGTACTTCTAACCAGACTACATCTTCTCCTGGCTTTAATACTGTAGATATCCAGTGGGGATTATAAGCATAATAAATAATAGCTTGTCCTTGCTTGTACCGAGTAATGGCATCTGCCAGGAGAACTGTATATTGTCCTTTATTATGTTCTACTATATCTTCCAGTCCGTAAGTTTTGAGGTGGTCATCTATAATTGACTCACAACCCCAACCTACATTACAACCAACTAAATTTGCTTTACCATCTCCATCTGAGTCAAAAAGTTTAGCAATTTCTGGGTCTTGTAATTGTTGAATGCTAGTAATTTTATATTTATTGGCTGTTTTTTTGTCAATTTGATATCCTTGCATTCCTGGAGGGGTTAAAGTTCCAACTCCCTCTAATTTTTCTTCTCCGCCAGCATTTTTGAAGAATTTTTCGTGTCCTGGTTGGTAGTAAACTGTGCTATATTCTAAGTCTCCATTAGCGATAGAAATATAAATTACTGGATAATCACTTTGTTTTGGTTTTTCGACATTATAGCCTAGTTTTTCTAGACCTATATTTACAATTTCGGTTTGAAATAATTATTCTATCCAACCACTATTATAGGCACATCGGAATAGCTTC
>NZ_JAAHGT010000057.1 GCF_010672385.1 Okeania sp. SIO2F4 | reverse complement strand
TCTAAATAATAATTCAAGACATTCTTTTAACCTTTGACTTTTGTAAAACAGTCCCCAGATGTGAAATAATTTCCTGAAATTACTGTAGTGGACCGACACGACTAAAATGGTGCCCTGCGACGGATTGCTGAATCCTTTTCATAGTCTGAATTTAAGCCGTCTAACACACCCTACAATTTTGCTTTTGTAAAACGGTCTCCAGATATGAAATAATTTCCTAAAATTACTGTAGTGTCAAAACTTTTAACTTTTAACTTCTGACTTCTGACTTCTGACTTCTGACTTCGACTATATATTGCTATCCTATAAAGAAGTGACCTAAAATTAACTTCCTACCCTAACTATGACTGAAAAATCTCAGCGCATTTGTATTCTCGGTGGCGGTTTTGGTGGACTTTATACCGCCCTCCGCTTAATCCAGTTTCCCTGGGAATCATCAAAAAAACCTGAAATAATCTTGATAGACCAACGCGATCGCTTTCTCTTTGCCCCACTATTGTACGAACTCGTCACCGGGGAACTACAAACCTGGGAAATTGCCCCACCATTTGAAGAATTATTAGCAAACACCGATATTCGTTTTTGTCAAGGCGTGGTTTCCGGAATTGACATTAACCAACAACAAGTAGAACTAGAAAATGGTCAAGCATTCAGTTACGATCGCCTAGTTTTAGCAATGGGAGGCGAAACACCTATAGAAATGGTGCCTGGTGCTGCCGAATATGCTATCCCATTCCGTATTATTGATGATGCTTACCGTCTTCAAGAAAAATTGCGAGTTTTAGAAGCATCCGATCGCGAGAAAATTCGGATTGCTGTTATCGGTGGTGGTTATAGTGGGGTAGAACTAGCTTGTAAATTAGCAGACCGTTTATCAGAAAGGGGTAGAATTAGATTAGTCGAACGCAGCGAAATGATTTTGCGAACATCTCCAGACTTTAACCGGGAAGCTGCTTCTAAAGCATTGTCAGAACGAAATATTTGGATCGATCTAGAAACCGAGGTAAAATCAATAGAAGCTACTCAAATTTCCCTAAAATATAAAGAGCAAGTTGATACTATTCCTGTAGATATAGTTTTGTGGACGGTTGGTACAAAAGTTGCTCCAGTAGTGCAGTCGTTACCATTAACAAAAAATCAGCGCCAACAAATTATCACCAGTGCAACTCTACAAGTGGAAGATGATAGTAAAATATTTGCCCTCGGAGATTTAGCAGACTGCCAAGATGCAGAGGGGCAAAAAGTTCCCACCACAGCTCAAGTAGCAATACAACAATCAGATTATGTCGCCTGGAATATCTGGGCATCTTTGACCGGGCGACCTCTATTGTCATTCCGCTATCAAGCATTAGGTGAAATGATGGCATTGGGACTTGACAATGCCACTCTTACCAGTTTAGGCATTAAACTAGATGGTCAGATAGCACATTTGGCAAGGCGTTTAGTATATCTGTATCGCTTGCCAACCTTGGAGCATCAGATCAAAGTTGCTTTCAACTGGATGATTAATCCTATTCAAGAAATGCTTTCAAGTTTGTAAGGTTTATTGATGATCATTTCTTTTAGCAATCTGTAGGGGCGAATGGCCATTCGCCCTTACAATTTAGGGTAAGCCCCTTTAACCATACCACCAATGCTACCATATTTTATATCACGAGCAGCGCGAAGTGCTGTAATATAAAATTCGTGAATCCGTGCCAAAATCCGTGTCTTGCTCTTCCTTAACTATGACCAAAATTATTTTCCTTGATGCTGTCGGTACTTTGTTTGGTGTCCGTGGTAGCGTAGGTGAAATCTATCAACAATTTGCCAGTCAATGGGGAGTCGATGTTTCTCCTGTTACTGTCAACCAAGCTTTTTTTAAGAGCTTTAAAGCAGCACCACCGATGGCATTTCCTGGAGCAGAATCTACACAAATACCAGACTTGGAATTTGAGTGGTGGTGTCGGGTCGCTGCTGAAACTTATCAAAAAGTAGGATTATTAGAGCAGTTTTCTGATTTTAGGAGCTTTTTTGGAGAACTCTATGATTATTTTGCTACTGTCTCCCCTTGGTTCGTTTATCCTGATGTAAAACCTGCCTTAACTAAGTGGCGTGAAAGTGGAATAAAGTTAGCAGTTTTGTCTAATTTTGATTCGCGACTTTATCCAGTTTTAACAGCGTTGAAGTTAGCGGACTTTTTTTCTGATGTGACAATTTCTACAGAAGTGGGAGCAGCCAAACCGGATAGCAAAATTTTTGCTGCTGCCTTACAAAAATGTAATTGTACTATTGAAAAAACTGTGCATATTGGAGATAGTTTTACTGCTGATTATAAGGGTGCAATTAATGTGGGCATAAAGGCATTTTTGCTCAATAGAAATACTGTTTCACAGCCAGATGTAAATCAGTTTTCTTCCCTTCTAGATTGTTTGAATTCTTACTTTATCTAAATCAAAATGAGGGGTCATACCCTCTATTTAAGTTGATTTTTAGGCAATTTTTATTATAGTTTAAGAAAATTATATAACAAAAATTAAACTGTTATGAAAACGTTAAAAATATCAGTATAATAATAAGTGGATGGTAGAAGCCTCCAAAAAGTAGATGTTGACAGTAAAAATCTGCTCAGTTTAGAGCAGATTTTTTTTTGTATAAATACGGTTAGTAAATATTGAAACGGGCTGGTTTGCCACTTACCAAATTTTTGACAATGAAGTTAGCCAACAGGAACTAAATCAACTTCATCTGTACCATCAGTTTCACCTTGCCCTGATGTAATTTGTTCCCCACTACTGCTAATTGCAACAGCTAAATTTGTACCGTCCAAATTAACATTATAGTCAGTAGCATCAGCAGTATATCCCACACTAGCAACCATTTGCCGACCTTCCTCAGTATATTGGAAAGCCAACAATTGATTTTTTTCCTTCTCATTATCGTAAGTCCAAATTACCATATAGTCTTGCTCTTGATATTCAAATACTTTAGGTGGGCGAGTAGGAACATAACGACCTTCAGCGCCAAAACTAGCATCAAGGAAAGGCTGTACTGACTCAGGTTCCACAGTAGCAAAAGCAATATCATCTGCCTCTAGCTCTACTTCTGCATCTTCAGTTGTTTCAGGATCTGGTTCTTCTTGATCGCGATTCTGGAAATAGTCTACAGCTTTTTTTACACCATAGCCTGTAGCCGCAACACCAGCAACACCAGCAACAATTTTAGCAAGATTACCAAACTTCATTTTTTTCTCCTAAATATATAATAATTCTGGATTAATTAGAATTTGAGAGATTTGTCACTAACTGTGAGATTTAAACTGTAGAAATTGGAAACATTGACATCCTCCCCAACTGTTAGTTAGGCAAGGGGATTCTTACTGAGCCTTAGCTCTTCAGTGGGTTGACATTTCATTGGGTGATGCACCCACCCCTCTTACTTCCCTCCCGGGAGGGGATGGGGGTGGGTTACACTTCCCTCCAAGTCCGTTTAATGTCTCAGACTGCCCGCCCGCGACAACAATACTATAGCTTATGTCTTCCCACTTAATCAATCAAAAAGTCGCCCGCTTAAGGGCGAGGCGTAACTACCCAATTTTTTAGTGAAAATCTATGTTGGGTTATCCAACAATGACTCCACGGTGCAACTTACTATCTCCTCGCTTCTCAAACCACTAGAGAATACTTATAGATAATCATTTCCACCTTCGTGAATGTTTCTTATAGAAGGGGATTTAAACCCCTCCTCAACCATCCGGGGCAATATTTGCCGGGGATTTTAACCCAAGCTAAAAAAGCTGATAGCTAGTTAAAACCCGCGTGCCATTATTCAACCAGGGGATAAATCACCTTGGCTAACTTCTTCCCGTCATTTTTTAGGTTTTTGATGAATGCAAAAGTATTAATGCTACTTCTGAACGCCAGCAGATTAATAAGTTTCAACGTGCCAGCGATGTTCTTTCTTCAACTGCTTCTGATACTCAGTCCAATCAACATCAAACTTACCAGTAACAGCAGACATTCCTTCATCAATGCCACCTTCCATACCTTTTAAACCACAGATATAAGTGTTAGTATTTGGCTTTTGAATGTGTTCCCACAATTCATCAGCATTTTCTTGAATTCTGTGCTGAATATACATTTTGCCGCCATCTTTATTCTTTTGTTCCCGACTAATAGCATAAGTTACGCGGAAATTATCAGGGAACTGACGTTGCAGCTCTTCAAGCTCTTCTTTGTAGAGAATATTTGGAGTGTAAGCACAACCAAAGAATAGCCAAGCTAAACCTTTGAACTGATAATCAGGATTTTGTTCTCTTTCCTTAAACATCCGCCAGATGAAAGCGCGGAAAGGAGCAATTCCTGTACCTGTAGCGATCATAATAATAGTTGCATCTTCATCATCAGGTAGCAACATTTCTTTACCTACTGGCCCAGTAATAGCTACATCAGCGCCTTCTTCCATGCCACATAGGTAAGAAGAACATACACCATATATTCTCTCGCCTGTTTCTGGGTGATTGTATTCTAGACGGCGTACACATAGAGATACAGTTTGATCGTCAAGATTATCACCGTGACGAGTTGAAGCAATGGAATAAAGCCTTAACTTGTGAGGTTTACCATTAGCATCTGTTCCTGGTGGAATGATACCAATACTTTGACCTTCGAGATATTTCAGCTCGCTACCAGAAAGGTCAAATACTAGATGACGAACAGTACCTTCGCCACCCTCGCGGACTAATTCAGTGCTTGAAAGGCATTTACCAATAAAAGGATTTTTGGGACGATAGGTGTTTACAGGAACATCCTTCTTATCTGACTTAGGTTTAGCTTGAGTCATGGGTTTAGTTTTTTCTCCTGTGTTAGTTGTTTGACCATTAGTTTGAGAGTGCTCACTCAGAGTTTTGATACTGACAATTTTTCCTCCCATCCTTGTAATCCTTCGCATTTCTTGATTCATGCGAGCATAAGGTACTGTAATATAAACAGTCCCACTGCTACGGATAGGGCTATTTAACTTGTCAGTAGTTTCACTCTGACCTAGACCCTCTACTTCATATACAAAACTACGACTACCGTATTCTGTGTTTGTTTTTACACCGAATCCCATCTGAGTTTTCATTCTTTACTTCTCCATTTAGATAAAGTATATTGCCAAGAGATAATGAGCCTTTCTATTTAAGTGTTTTTTAAGATGCCATGGTGTAATGGCCAGAATTTTTCAACTCTATAGCACTACGCGCAAATTAAAAGTTAAAAGTCAAAAATCAAAAGTTATCCCTGACTGAGTTTGAGAATTTATAAGTGTCCTAACCATAATGCTTAGTGCTATATATTTGAGAGGTTTAATGCTGAAAATTTTATTTTCTTAATGTCATCTTGTTGATTTCCTAATTCATTATCTGATTAGGAACTCTCCTGAAAGCAGAACTACTGCAATGAGTAAAACCGATCGTTGTTAAGGTTTTTCACTCTCATGTAGTCCCTTGAGCTTCCATAAACAGAGATAACATATAATTCTGTATTGTTTTTTACACTAAGTGCAATTTGAGTTGTCATTATTGACTTCTCTTTTTGTTTGGTAAATATAGACTTTTCATTCACAAGAAATTCACTTTTGTTCGCATTTAAGTGTTTTTTGAAGATGATTTTGACTATTGGCCAATACAGAAATATTTTTTTCGCCCTTTCATTTAGCTCTTAGGCATTAGTATTCTTGATGTTAATCAATTTTGACTATTGTATATATTAAAGTTCAGAGCAGTCCTAATTTCTTATGGTTTCTTTAGCTAACTGTGAAGTAAAAGTCAGTGATATTATCTCAACCCGAAGTCTAAAGTCAAAATTACGATAGATTCTCTGGAAAATACAACTTCTCCGTTTGCGTAACATTCCCCAGGAAAAGAGGCTAACTGAAATTCACCAAGCGATCGCTCAAGGGCTTGAGAATACCAATAGGATTGTTTCTACTTCAAGGTTGAAATCTTTACATATCCATTTAGTTGATTTTTTGATTAAAATAGACTTTATTTGGCCTAGATAACAAATGGCGAAAAATATTGGCTTTGAGGCTGTTGTCTGGATTTCTACAGAAGATATTAGATGAAACTTTTATTTTCTTTGATCCTTGTAGGGAAGATCCCATTCTGATATGATATTTTACAAAAGTTAGTAATAAAGACTTAGAGTCAATAGCTTCAAGGTCTGTCCAAGACTCCAAAGATAGGAGGTTGTTTCAGCATTTTACCCTGTAGCAAAGCAACCCTCTCCAGTGAAGTCGTTTTATATGGACCAAATTTATTGGACTTATCTATTGATTTAGCTGACTTCCCTAGGAAGCCTTAACTCTCTTGTCATGGAGATGTGGTGGAAAAAGTGGCTGAAATTGATTTTCAAAATAGATATAGTCTGGGTTAAGGGTGACAAGACTTAAAACAGCTCCAGAAATGCTGAGGAATTTGTCCTGGACTTACTAAGAAGCCTAGACTAACCCACAAAGAAACCATGGGATATGTCACTAAACTTTGTTTTGTGTTAGAGGGAAACTATTGTGAAAAAACCAGATAAAGTAGTCTTAATTGGAGTTGCCGGAGATTCTGGATGCGGAAAATCTACTTTTTTGCGCCGAATTACAGATGTATTTGGAGAAGATTTCGTTACAGTTATCTGCCTGGACGACTATCATAGTCTAGACCGTAAGCAACGTAAAGAAACAGGAATTACTGCTCTCGATCCAAGGGCCAATAATTTTGACCTAATGTACGAGCAAATTAAAGCTCTCAAGGGTGGTGAGTCTATCGATAAGCCAATTTATAACCACGAAACTGGCGAACTCGACCCACCAGAAAAAGTTCACCCAAATCATATTGTGGTGATTGAGGGTCTTCATCCTCTCTATGATGAGCGTGTAAGAGAGCTTTTAGATTTTAGTGTCTATCTAGATATTAGTGATGAAGTTAAAATTGCTTGGAAAATCAAGCGTGATATGGCAGAAAGAGGCCACCGTTACGAAGATGTACTAGCCTCTATCAATGCTCGTCGTCCTGACTTTGATGCCTATATTGACCCACAAAAAGCTCATGCAGATGTGGTAATTCAAATTTTGCCCACTAAACTAATTCCTGATGACAAGGAACATAAGGTTTTACGCGTACGCTTGATCCAACGTGAAGGTGTCAAAGATTTTGAGCCAGTCTATCTATTTGATGAAGGATCTACTATTAACTGGATTCCTTGTGGACGGAAACTCACCTGTTCTTATCCTGGTATTAAGATGTTCTATGGCCCAGATGGGTATTTCGGCCATGAAGTTTCTATCTTAGAAGTAGATGGTAACTTTGATAATCTGGAAGAAATGATCTACGTTGAAGGACACCTTAGCAATACTTCCACTAAATACTATGGTGAGATGACCCATATGATGATGAACCATCAAGACTATCCAGGTTCTAATAATGGTAGTGGACTATTTCAAGTTTTAGTTGGTCTAAAAATGCGTTCAACTTATGAGCGTTTGACTGATAAAGCTGTTGATGCAAAGGTAGCAGCAGCAGTTTCTTAAATATTAAGCGGCAAATTTTCTATTGACCTTAAAAGCAAGGTTGAGATTAATGCCTCTATGCCTAAGTGCAGGCAATGCCAACAGAACAAGGATGAAAATGAGCGGGCTGTTTTGCGTTCCGCAAAGCTCCGCTTTTAATGTCGCGAAGGGAAACAGAAAAACGCGAGTGGTTAATTTTACCCCGCGTTTTTTTGATGGAGAATTCGGGGTTTGGGAAATATATAGCAAAAGGCAGAAGGCATCCCCCCTACCCCCCTTTGAAATGGGGGAGGCAGAAGGAAAAATCTTGCTTTGTCTAGGTTTTAGGCTTTTGATGCCCGCGCCCTTTGCTTCGACTGCTGTAGCTGCACTCAGAAGTTAGAAGTAAGATATCTAACTTGCACATAGCGCTATAGTTAGTGGCCTTCAAGATCCAGAACATACTAATGGCCTCTTCTCTGCCCTCGGAAATGAAATCAAAAGGTAATTCGGCCAATCGTCTTGAATTAATTGTCATTAGTAAAGATTTTCGGAGTTTTTTGGCCTGAAATAACAGTAATTCCTATCAAAATATTACAAACTATTAAGGAAATAATGAGAAAGTGAACACAATGCCTCAAAATACTTCCTAGAGGTAGTTATGTCAGAGGGTATTATTCCTTCTTGGTAACTAACTCATTTTTAGCTAGACAGAGCGGTAGGGCATTCCGTTCTTAAAGCTCGCTCTTGTCCGACGGGATACCGGGACTAAGAAACGAGAAGCCCTCGCCAACTTTACAGTATGGCGTGGGAGTATGTCACAGTCTGGCAAGAAGTTCCACTTTCTCCTGTAAAGGAATCTTGGGACGGTTGCCATAACGTTTTGGAAAAACACAGGGGGAGGACATCACCTCTGTATAAATAGCGATTCAAATATATTGAGTCGAAGAATTCCACGTTGTTTCGCTATGGGCAATGTTGGGAGTATGTCAAGCAACCTTTTACCTTAACTGTGTTGGAATAAAGCATGAGTATTGTCACTAAATCAATTGTTAATGCAGATGCTGAGGCTCGTTATCTGAGTCCTGGTGAATTAGATCGAATCAAAGCTTTTGTAAGCACTGGAGAAAAGCGTGTTCGGATTGCTCAAATTATGAGTGAATCTCGCGAGCGGATCATTAAAGAAGCTGGTGCTCAACTTTTCCAAAAGCGCCCTGATGTTGTTTCTCCCGGTGGTAATGCTTACGGTGAAGAGATGACTGCGACTTGCTTGCGCGATCTGGATTATTATTTACGTTTGATTTCTTACGGTATTGTTGCTGGTGATGTTACTCCTATTGAGGAGATCGGACTTGTAGGGGTTCAAGAAATGTATAAGTCTTTGGGCACTTCTATTGAAGCTGTTGCTGAAGGTGTTCGTTGCATGAAGAATGTCGCTGCTACCCTTTTAAGTGGCGACGATGCTGCCGAAGCTGCTACTTACTTTGACTATGTTATCGGTGCTATGGGTTAAGGCTAAATATATTTTTAGACGTTAGATAAAATTCGATCGGACAGGAAAATTTCTATATTTGAGAGCTTACTCAAGTATCAAGTTTAGCCTGGCGATTAATCTAAAGTTCTACTAGCCTTTACTTATCCAATAATTTTTGAAGATTCAGCAATTTTAAGGAAATCAATCAACAATGCAAGACGCAATTACCGCCGTTATCAATTCTTCTGACGTTCAAGGTAAATACCTTGATACTGGTGCTCTAGATAAGCTCAAGGGTTACTTTGCTACAGGTGAACTACGAGTTCGAGCTGCAACAGCTATCAGCGCTAATGCTGCAACTATTGTTAAAGAAGCTGTAGCTAAGGCCCTACTTTACTCTGATATTACTCGTCCTGGTGGTAATATGTACACCACTCGTCGTTATGCTGCTTGCATCCGCGACTTAGATTATTATCTCCGTTACGCTACTTACGCAATGCTCGCAGGCGATCCTTCCATTTTAGATGAGCGCGTATTAAATGGTCTGAAAGAAACTTACAATTCTCTAGGTGTACCCATCGGTGCTACTGTACAAGCTATCCAAGCTATGAAGGAAGTTACTGCTGGTTTAGTAGGTCCTGATGCTGGTAAGGAAATGGGTGTTTACTTCGACTACATCTGCTCTGGCTTGAGCTAATTTGGCAATCGGTAAAAAGACAAAAAAGAGTATATTTTCTCTTTTGTTTTGACTGATGTTGTATTTCGAGGCTAGGGAAACCTAGAGTGAGTGTTAGATTACCAAAGGCTTATTGAATTAATTTAATTTATAAGTTTTAGTGAACTAGTATTGATTCTATGGCTCCCTGCCTTGGGAATTTTTAGGTTTGAGATTTGAAGCTGAAGCGATCGCATAATTAAATAATTTTAGATTTAAAATAATTTAGATTTAAGTAGTAGGATAGTTATCAATACAGGGGGAGGACATCACCTCTGTTAAAATTGCAGTCAGGGTTTCCCAGGCTAAAGAATCTCGCTTTGTCGCATAGCGCAACGTCGGGAATATGTCAAGAAATTCCTCATTAATATTTAGGAGAAATTTGTAACATGAGACAGTTTAAGATTACAGCTTGTGTTCCTAGTCTAACTCGGACTCGTACTCAACGAGAATTACAAAATACCTACTTTACTAAGCTTGTTCCTTATGATAACTGGTTCCGGGAACAACAAAGAATTATGAAAATGGGTGGTAAAATTGTCAAAGTAGAGTTGGCTACTGGTAAACAAGGGGTAAATACTGGGTTACTTTAAATTACGATTTTAAGAAATAGTAACTAGAGAGAGGTCTTTTGACCTCTTTTTTGTTTGTATTTTAGGATATTACAGGAGTTATATCATATCGGGTAGCATTGGTATAATTTAGATAGTTAATTAGGAGTCAGGTTTCAGGAGAGAAGAGAATTTAGGAAGATTTGTTAATGGCTGAAGATGAAACATTTTTTTATACCGAACCTGAGCGGATTTGATATTAGATCATATCGGGTTGAATATTTATTAGAGTTGTTGGGGGAGATGGGGAGATGGGGAGTTGGGGAGAATATGAATATTTGCTATTGAAGTCAGAGGAGAGCTTTTTTGCTCGTTATGGCTTGCTGATTAACTCTCAAAACATCTACATATAAAGGTTTGAGCTTTTTTCACATAAAAAAGTGCAAGCTTTTCGCTAGCTACTGAAATTGAATATTTTTCAGATTTAAGAGTCTAACTTTTTGTTTAGCTTTTTCAAGCATCCCAGTAGATATATTTATACCAATAACCGAACTATGGCAGTCGAAGCAAAGGGTGCGGACATTTATAAATGTTTAAACTCACTCAGGGATTACTTTTAATTTTTGACTATCTTGAGTGCGTCTTACATTCTGAGGTGACCTCAGAATTACGCACTCGCTTTTAACTTTTGACTTGCGCGTAGCGCTATATAATCCCCAATTATTTGATCTACTTAAATTGTTACATGACCAGTGCTAGTGGTAATATCTAATACTTTATTTCCAGATTTAATTTGTGCAAATTAAACTAGACGATGGGTAATTTGAGAATTCCATTTACTTTGATTATATTTTTAATTTATCTGGCTATAAATATAGCAATCCGCGCATTGGTTGTGAAAATTTTTATAATAGTTAATTTTAACTGAAAATCTTTGAAATTCTGACTCCTGACTTTTAACTACCACTAAAATATTACAACTGAAATAGGATTGCTATATCTGCTAGTTATTGTTGATATTTATCTAGTTTGATTGATTATTCATTATTAAATTTTGTGATTGAATAAAGTATTTCAACAATTAATAATTAATAATTAATAATTAATAATTACCTCTTCTTATAACGGATAGGATTGACTAAAAGGATTTTTTTTCTTCTCAAGGGGAGATTGGATATGGCGCCGGTAACCCATCCATCCCATCCTACGGAATGCTGCCTCTTGCCTCCTGCGGAGGAGCTGCGCTAACAGAGGAGAGGAGCTTCGCTAACGCAAACGACCGCTTTTTCTCTTGAAATAGAAGGCTTTATACCTTAATTTTTCGGTAATATCCTGATGATGAGTAAGACTAAATATCAAAAACTTTGCTACATATCCTGAAAAAAGGTTTTAAGTGATAGGTATTATACAATATATCAAAAGTAATGTTACCCAGGGAAGGTGGTCAAAATAAGCATAGAAATAATATAGCTTAGTAAACAATCAAATTACGACAAAAAATAGTATATATAAAATTCAAGTATAGCAAAGTTTTTGAGAATTGGTATTAGGTGTTAAGGAGAAATACTAAAGTATAAAGTATTTATCAAATCAAGTACAAATGATCGATTGATGGTATAATAAAATTTTTCTGGGAAGGTTTGGGATGAAGACTAAATTCAGTTAATACCATGGTTGAAGAAAGGGCGTTGCACAATCAGGAATGATGAAATCCGAACATTTGATATTTTGGATAATTCTTTCCTCAATATATCTACAGTTGAAAATCTATTGTCATTCTTTAATGTGCAACCCCGAAAAAAGCATTTTATGAAGAAAAAGGTAATTGAAAGACTTGACATGAGATGTTTTGACTAAAAAGAGAAATTCCGCCTGAATAAATGGTATTTAATCTATTCATTCTGTACGTCGCTAATCCGACAGCTCCTCTACCTAACTCCTAAAAACAGCCTAACTATTTGTAGCAAACATCGATCGCGCTTGGTATAACCGAAAAAATAATATTCAATTTATGTCTAAGTTAGATATTAAGATAAAGTTGATATTATACAGGTTGTAATTTATAAATCTCTGTGTTAAAAAAGAGTATACTCTCTATAATAATTGAACCTATAATCAGTTAAATTAAATTATCTCAAAACTTGATAATATTTTTATAATCATTTATATTAGTTGAAGCATAGTTTAGGATAACCATTCATCCTGGCTAAGTTACAGGTAATTGTTTTGAGGCAGGATGATAGATATAATAATCATATTTCGGTTGTAAGATTTTAGTGGTAATTAGGAGTCAGGAGTCAGGAGTCAGAATATAAGAGGATTTTGATTGCTCTTAATTGTTTTTCAATATCTCATAAATCATTCCTGATTGCTATATAATATTAAATAACATTAAATAACCTATTAACTATCTATGAAATATTCGGCTTCTGCATCTACTAAAAAATCATTAAAAGCCAAACAAAATAAAGCTGAAGATTCTCTCTCCTCTAACGCAGATTACAGTCAACTTGACATTAGCAAACTATCAGAAATGATGCAGCGTTATGTGGAAGTTAAGCAACAATATCCCCATGCTCTTTTACTGTTTCGAGTGGGTGATTTTTTTGAATGTTTTTTTCAGGATGCTGTAACTATTGCGCACGAATTAGAATTAGTACAGACGAGTAAACACGCTGGTAAGGAAATTGGTAGGGTTCCTATGACTGGAGTTCCTCACCATGCTGTGGAAAAATATGCAGCGATATTAGTAGAAAAAGGTTATGCGGTGGTGGTGTGCGACCAAGTAGAAGATTCTGCTATTGCTGCTAAAGAAAATCGTCAAGTTAAACGTGAAATTACTCGTATTCTGACTCCCGGTACTCTCACTGACGACGGAATGCTTAAACCTCGCTACAATAACTATTTAGCTGCAGTCGTCATTGCTAAAAATTATTGGGGTCTTGCTTACACGGATATTTCTACTGGCGAATTTCTGACGACTCAAACTCAAGGTTTAGAGCAACTGACTCAAGAATTAATGCGTTTGCAACCTTCGGAAGTGCTATTTCCTACTAATGCACCTGATATTGGTTTTATGTTACGACCGGGAGAAAAGTCAGACCATCTTCCAGAATGTTTGCCTAATTCTTTTTGTTATTCTCTGCGTCCGCAACAACCTTTTACTCTGGGGGAAGCAAAGGAAAGACTGTTGCTAAAATTTCAACTGACATCTTTGGAGGGTATTGGTTGCGAACATATTCCGTTGGGTGTGCGAGCAGCGGGGGGGTTGTTGGAATATCTGGAGGAAACTCAAAAGGAAAATCAAGTTCCGCTACAACGTTTGCGTAGTTATACTTTGGCAGATTTTTTGATTCTCGACCACCAGAGTCGCCGGAATTTGGAAATTACGCAAACGGTTAGAGATGGTAGTTATCATGGTTCGTTATTGTCGGCGATCGATAAGACTAGCACTGCTATGGGTGGTCGTGCTTTACGACGGTGGTTAGTGCAACCACTTTTGAATTTGAAGGGTATTCGCGCTAGACATGACACTATTGACGAACTGATAACAAATAATGATTTGCGTCAAGATATCCAAAGAATATTGCGTCAAATTTATGATTTGGAACGTCTGACGGGGCGGACTGGTGCTGGTACTGCTAATGCTAGAGATTTAGTTTTTTTAGCTGATTCTTTGACTAAACTTCCGGAACTTTCTGCTTTAGCTTCTGAGGGTAATTCTCCTTATTTAAAAGTGTTGCAAAGTCTACCTCCAATTTTACAAGAATTGGGGAATAAAATTCATTCTTTTTTAGTTGAATCTCCTCCTCAACATTTAAAGGAAGGTGGGTTAATTCGTTCTGGTGTAAATGTACAATTAGATGAGATGCGGGGGTTAGCTGAAGAAGACCAACAATGGATTGCTAATTTGGAAGTTACGGAAAGAGAAAGGACGGGAATTGCTAATTTAAAGGTTGGTTATAATAAGGCTTTTGGTTATTACATTAGTATTTCTAAGTCTAAGGCAAATTTGGCGCCGGATGATTATACTCGGAAGCAGACTTTGACGAATGAAGAGCGTTATATTACTGAGGAATTAAAGGAAAGGGAAGTGAGAATTTTGACGGCGCGGGATGATTTGAATCAATTGGAATATGATATTTTTGTTGCTTTGAGAAATGAGATAGGGGAACATGCTGAGGAAATAAGAAATATCTCTCGTGCTGTGGCAGCTATTGATGTTTTGTGTGGTTTAGCAGAGGTGGCAGTTTATCAAAATTATGTTCGTCCGACTATGGTTGATAGTCGAGAATTGAAAATTATTGAAGGTCGGCATCCGGTGGTGGAAAAGTATTTACCTGCTGGTTTTTTTGTGCCGAATACTGCCATATTGGGAAGTAAAAATTTAGAGGAAAATAATTCGGGAATTACTCCTCATTCTGCGCCGGATTTAATAATTTTAACTGGTCCGAATGCTAGTGGTAAAAGTTGCTATTTACGGCAGGTAGGATTGATTCAATTAATGGCACAAACTGGTAGTTTTGTTCCGGCGAGTTCTGCTGTTTTAGGGGTGAGCGATCGGATCTTTACTCGTGTGGGAGCTGTGGATGATTTAGCGACTGGTCAATCAACTTTTATGGTGGAGATGAATGAGACGGCAAATATTTTGAATCATGCTACGGAAAAGTCTTTAGTTTTGTTGGATGAAATTGGTAGGGGAACGGCAACTTTTGATGGAATTTCGATTGCTTGGTCGGTGGCAGAATATTTGGCAACGGAAATAAAATCTCGGACAATTTTTGCTACTCATTATCACGAATTAAATGAACTTTCTTCGATTTTGGATAATGTGGCAAATTATCAAGTAACGGTGAAAGAATTACCGGATAAAATTGTATTTTTGCATCAAGTACAACCAGGTGGAGCGGATAAATCTTATGGTATTGAAGCGGGAAGATTAGCAGGTTTGCCAGATTCGGTTATTGCACGAGCGAGACAGGTAATGGGGGAGATAGAAAAGCATAGTAAAATAGCAATTGGTTTGAGGAAAGGTGTTAAGAAAAAGGAGGAGGAAGAAGTGATAACTCTGGAGCAGTTAGATATTTTTAATGAAGAATTTGGAGATAGTTTGCTATGACAGTTATCAGTTAACAGTTATCAGTTATCAGCGATAAAAGAAACCGGATTTTTCAGAGGTAGATGTTGATATTGGAGTATTTGAGACAAACCCGGTTTCTAGTTTCGATAGCAAAATTTGTAGGGTGTGTTAGACGGCAAAAATTTAGACTGTGAAAAGCATTTAACAATCCGTCGCAGGGCACCATTTTATATGTATTGAAGTAGGTCATTGCGACTGGAACGGAGTGGAAGGAAGCAATCTTAGGCGTGGCGCGAGATTGCTTCGTGTCGTCGCAATGACAACTTTTCAGCCAAATTATATCTAATACAAACCCAATTTCTAGTTTTTTAACCATCGGATTCATTTTCTTGTTGTGGAACTGGATTTGTAGGGTGTGTTAGACGGCAAAAATTTAGACTGTGAAAAGCATTTAACAATCCGTCGCAGGGCACCATTTTATATGTATTGAAGTAGGTCATTGCGACTGGAACGGAGTGGAAGGAAGCAATCTTAGGCGTGGCGCGAGATTGCTTCGTGTCGTCGCAATGACAACTTTTCAGCCAAATTATATCTAAATACAAACCCAATTTCTAGTTTTTTAACCATCGGATTCATTTTCTTGTTGTGGAACTGGAATTATATCTTGGATTCTATTTTGAATTTGCTCTACCCATTCTGGTGCGAATATAGGAGAAATAATCAGCAAAAGAACGCCAATAATAGAAGAAATTAAGGCAAAAAGAATTTGCCCATTCTGCATCCAAGTCAAGAAATCTAAAAATCCAAATTTTCTGGGTTTCTCTCTTTTTTTCTGAGGAGATGCTTTTGGCTGAGAAGAACTTGTTGTTACTTTTCTTTTTCGCTGACGAGATACTTTTGGTTGAGGAGAATTTGCTGTGACTTTTCTTTTTCGCTGAGGAGATATTTTTGACTGAGGAGAAGTTGTTGTTACTTTATCTGTAATACTACTCTCATCACCGAATATATTACCTACAACATTTCCATCTTTATTTTCAATTTTACGGCTTTCGTCGTTGACAAATTTTTCAGCTATAGTTTGACTGCCAATAACATCGTTATAATTATATTCTACTGAACCATAATAATGATTTGTGATAGGGTTTGTAGAATCTTCAGGCTGTAAAAAACTACTACTTGGCTTTCTGTCTATCACATCATCAATTAAACTTGATACATTAACTTGATGATAGGGAGGTTTTCCACATTCAGCGCTGTATTTGCCATGACTAATTCGTTCTTTTAATTCCCTAAAGTTGTAGAAGTAAGGATTTTGATTATTATTACAAGCCTCACAATTACAAGGAATTAATTTATTATATTTGAGTCGATTATTATAGGAACTATGAATTTTATCTAATTCGTGAGTCACAATAGTCATCAAATCTCGTTTTTGCTGCCCAGAAATCCTAATTTTTATTTCTCTCTTATCGTAATATTCAATTACTTCTGCTCTGGCTTGATTTTTATTGAGAATAACTCCACTTTTCCAAACATATTCTTGCTTCTCAATATCCTCGTGCATCGCTACAATAAACTGAGTAATTATTCCCTTGGGCATAAATTCGTAAGTGTAACGTAAAATCAAATTATTACTTTCATCCCAGTCATATTCTGGTTGATTTTCCGTTAGGAGTTGAGGCGCGATATAGGTTTGAGAAGTACCAGGAATTTTATAGCAGAGTTTAAATTTAATCATTAATTGCAGTAGCTCGTCGTGCATATTGACATATTTTTCTTCATGCCAAATGTTGGTTAAATCATCTTTGGTAAATCTGCCAAAGTTATCGTAAACTTTTGGATTATCTAAGGCTTTATAAACTGCTGCTGTTCCCCATTCTGGTTTGAGAATAACTGTTTTACTTAACAAGAGGTCATCTTGAAAATGTAGACAAACTCCTAGATCGTGTAAATACCCAATTAACTGTAATTTATCTTCCCGTTTCTTAAAGCCATTCTTTTCACAAATCGATAAATATTCTTCTAGATTAATATAGTTACGACCATCTGTTTCTAATGCTTCCCGCACTTTTTTCCAAGTCTTAGGTAGAGCATTACCAATGTGGGGTAATTTACTAATGTAATGTTGGATTTCCGATCTAATTTCTTCTAAACCTCGATTAGTGGCAAGATTGGTAGCTAAGATTTCTTTGATATTAGTAAATTGCCCTTGCAATGCCCGTTGATTAATTTCTCGTTTTCGTTCTTGTTTCTCGTTTTTGATAATTAATAAAGGGCTATTATCACTCAATAATTCTGCTACATTCAGCCAATAATAAAAGTCCGTATCTTCTTTACGGGTATCTGCAACAAGGATATATAACGAGCGTTTGGTCAAGAAAAATTGGTGGGTAGCGTGATAAATTTCTTGTCCGCCAAAATCCCAAATATTCATCTGAAAGTTGTGTTGGTTTTTTGTCTGAAAGTTCCACTCATAAACTTCAATTCCTTTAGTTGTGTCTTCATCTTGTAGTTGATAGTTTGGATTTTGAATTTTATTAGCTAGAGTTGTTTTACCTGCTCCACCTTCTCCAACAATTAGTAATTTGGCTTCATAGAGATAATCTATTCCTTCTTTTCGTGTTTGGTGGAAATACTTTCTAACTCCTTCTATTCCTTGTACAGCAATTTCTATTGGCGGAGTTTCGAGGCTATTACCAGTTAAATCAAGCTCAGTTAAATTGGATAGTTCGCTGATGGATTCTGGGATGCTTTTTAATTGATTATAACTTAAATAAATCTTAGTTAAATTGGATAGTTCGCTGATGGATTCTGGGATACTTGTTAATTGATTATAACTTAAATAAATTTGAGTTAAATTAGAGAGATTGGTAATGGATTCCGGGATGCTTTTTAGTTGATTATAACTTAAATAAATTTCAGTTAAACTGGAGAGTTTGCTGATTGATTCCAGGATACTTGTTAATTGATTACTTCTTAAATCAAGCCGAATTAAATTGGAGAGTTTGCTGATGGATTCTGGGATGGTTGTTAATTGATTGTAACTTAAATCAAGCCGAGTTAAATTACAAAGCTTGCTAATTTGTTCCGGGATGCTTTTTAGTTGATTATAATTTAAATAAATCTCATTTAAATTGGAGAGTTTACTGATGGATTTTGGGACACTTGTTAATTGATTTCTTCCTAAATTAAGTCGAGTTAAATTAGAGAGTTTGCTGATGGATTCCGGGATGGTTGTTAATTGATTTCTTCCTAAATCAAGCTGAGTTAAATTGGTTAGTTTAGTGATAGATTCCGGGATGGTTGTTAATTGATTACGACTTAATTTTAATACTTCTAGCTGCTCTAACTCCCAAACCTCAGTAGGAATTTCAGTTAATTTTTCATCATCTCTGCTAAAACTACTACTTAAGTCTAACTCCTTAAGTTTGTTATCTTTAGCTGCTTGTATTCTTTCTTGAAAATATGCTGGTATCTGATTCTGATTCTGCTTATTTGTTTTAGGATAAGTCATAGCTCAATAAAATAATTTTTACCATCATTATAATATCTACAAATACAAACATTGATTCTCCGCAACCATCAAAACTTTGTTACTTCAACCAAGCCTACAAAATCTTACTTTAGACTTTTGACTTTTAACTTCCGTGAAACGGTATAACTCCCGATTAATTTTCAGGAGGCTCGTCTTTTTGTCGTTCATTCAGTAAAATATCTAAAATACGCCTATTTTCTGTTTGTAAACCACGAAATTCTGCTTGTTGCTGTGCAATTACTTCCTGACTCTGTGCAATAAATTGAGAGATTCGTTCTCGTTCTTTTGCTATTTCCGCCGCCTTATTTGCTAAAGCTTCCATAATACGAGCATTATTACTGACTATCTCATGTATTTCTGACCAATCTTCTGTTGTCATAATTTTTTCTCCATTACTTTTTCAGAGGATAGAATAACTATTTTTATCACTAAAGATTATCATACAAAATCAAGCTATTTTTTGGTAAAATTTTAATTGATAATTTTCTGAAAGATAAAAAAAATCATTATGACAACCGAACAAAAAATCGCTAACTTCTTTCAAATGACAGATGAAGTTTGGGAACGTCATGCTAATCCCTGGAGTGTATTAACTAGATTTCCCATATTACCTTTAATTATTGTTTCTATTTGGAGTCGAACTTGGATTAATTGGTGGTGTCTAATTCCAATGATTATTCTCATTATTTGGATTTGGATAAATCCCCGAATTTTCCCCAAACCAACCTCAACAAATAATTGGTTTTCCAAAGCAGTCTTAGGAGAAAGAGTTTGGTTAAACCGTCAAAAGGTGGAAATTCCCAAACATCATCAACCTATGATTAATATTCTTAATCTAATTTCTTTTGTGGGTTTACTATTTTGTATTTGGGGATTAATTCAATTGAATATCTGGCAGACTTTGTTAGGAGTTATTCTGGTACTTTTAGGTAAAATGTGGTTTCTTGATCGCATGGTTTGGTTATATGAAGAAATGAAAGATAATAATTCTGAATATCGCAGTTGGTTGTATTAGAAACTAGCTTATAATTTATAATTTATAATTCTGAATTTATAATTCTGAATTCAGAACTTTCTAGTTTTATTGTTGTGGAGAAAGTAGGTTTAGTAGACCGCGTTAGGCAACGTCATAACGCACCTTAATTACACATATTTTATTATGAGCGGTGGGTTACACTTCGTTAACGCACCCTACAATAATCCACTTCGGTTTAGTAGTGGACTGACACAGTTAGGGAAGGCCGTAACGCACCATTTCCTCTCATTAAATATATTAGCTAAAAAATAATGATAATTTTAAATAGACAGAATAAACTAAATTTCATAGGATGACAAAAAAAGTTGATATTAGCAGTAAACGCATAATTGGAATTGCCCCCAGTCGTTGGGTAGAATGGGTGACAGAAATTACCAATGTTACTGTCAAAGAAATTATTTCTTCAGACTTCCAATGGGTAAGTCGAGAAGGGGATGTTTTGGTGCGTGTTTCCAGTCAAGAACATGGAGAATTTCTAGTTCTGAATGAAATGCAATTAAGGTATAATACAGAAATGCCACGTCGGATGCGTGCTTATGCTGCACTAGCAGAAGAAAAGTACAAAAAACCAGTTTATCCTGTATTAATAAATATTCTCCAACCAAGGACAACCACAGAAATAGTCAATTGTTACGAATCAGAATTTTTGAATCTCAGAGCGTATCAAGACTATCGAGTTATTAACCTATGGGAAGTAGAAGCACAAGCAGTTTTTCAACAACCTCTTCCCTCCTTACTTCCTTTTACTCCGATTCTTAAAGATGGAGGAGAAGAAACAACTGTGAGACAAGTATTGCAACTTTTACGAGAGGATGAACAACTCTCAGAATTAGAAAATTTACTAGCATTTTTTGCTACATTTGTATTAGAAACGGAAATAGTACAACAAATAATGAGGTGGGATATGGCAGTTTTACAACAATCTCCTTGGTATCAACAAATCTTACAAGAGGGAGTAGAAATTGGTCAACAACGTGGAATTGAAATTGGGGAACAACGAGGTGAACAACGTGGGATAATTTCTGGAATAGAAATCGGATTAGAACTAAAATTTGGTGAATCAGGAAAAGAGATATTTTCCGAGATTAATACTATTGAAAATATTCAGGTTTTAGAAAAAATTCTTGCCTCTCTCAAGACTGTAGAAACTATCGAGCAATTGCGCCAAATTTATCAGTCAGATTCTTAAACAATATTTTCTGAACAAAACTGCGGGTTTTATTGATTATTTGTCAATTAAACCCGCACTCTTCAAAATTTTATCAAATGTATTAGAAACGGAAATAGTACAACAAATAATGAGGTGGGATATGGCAGTTTTACAACAATCTCCTTGGTATCAACAAATCTTACAAGAGGGAGTAGAAATTGGTCAACAACGAGGAATTGAAATTGGG
>NZ_JAAHGT010000569.1 GCF_010672385.1 Okeania sp. SIO2F4 | reverse complement strand
AATATACTTCACCTTGATGTTCAGCAAGTACAACAATTCATTAATAATCTCAATTAATTAGAATTACCACAAGTAAAAAATTTGTAGGTTGGGTTGAGGCAACGAAACCCAACAAATTATTTCCCATATTCCAGACTATATGTCCCAGAAAAATTACTAGAAATGATTCGTCAGGAGTTATAAGTTATGTTTGGTATTGATGATTTGAAAAAAACTCGTTTTGCTCAGGAATTAATGGCAGAGTCAAAAATAGAGGGAAAAATAGAAGTTCTGAATTATTAAAGGAAGGTTTTTCTGCGGAAAAAATTGCTAATATACTTCACCTTGATGTTCAGCAAGTACAACAATTCATTAATAATCTCAATTAATTAGAATTACCACAAGTAAAAAATTTGTAGGTTGGGTTGAGGTAACGAAACCCAACAAATTATTTCCTATATTCCAGACTATATGTCCCAGAAAAATTACCACAAATGAATCGTCTCAATAATTAATGTTTAATTAATGCCGAAATTAACTTAAGAACGTTAAAGTTAGGCTTAGTCTGTGTAAACTGACATTTAATCCTAATGTGAGGAGCTAATATTATAATGCGAGTTTTATTAATTTATCCCTTATTTCCCCAATCTTTCTGGTCTTTTGAAAAAATTCTGGAACTGGTAAATCGCAAAGTAATGCTACCTCCGTTAGGTTTAGTAACAGTAGCAGCTATCTTACCCCAGGAATGGGAATTTAAGTTAGTCGATAGAAATATTAGGGCAGTCACAGAAACTGAATGGGAATGGGCAGATTTAGTAATACTCTCGGCGATGATTGTCCAAAAAGAAGATTTACATGACCAAATCCGAGAAGCAAAACGACGTAATAAATTAGTAGCCTGTGGAGGTCCATATCCCACAGCATTACCCCAAGAACAATTGGACAGTGGTGTAGATTTTCTAATTCTGGATGAAGGGGAAATTACTTTGCCTATGTTTATCGATGCTATTCAGCGCGGGGAAACTCACGGTATTTTCCGTGCAGATGGGAATAAACCGGATGTGACAACTACTCCTATTCCCAGATTCGATTTATTGGAAATGCAATATTATGAATCTATGTCGGTGCAATTTTCCCGTGGTTGTCCGTTCCAATGTGAATTTTGCGATATTATTGTTCTGTATGGTCGTAAACCCCGTACCAAAACGCCAGCACAATTATTAGCAGAGTTAGATTGCTTATACGACTTAGGATGGCGTGGTTCTCTATTTATGGTGGATGACAACTTTATTGGCAATAAGCGTAATGTTAAGTTGTTGCTCAAAGATTTAAAAGTTTGGCAAGCAGAACATCAATATCCATTTAAACTGACCACAGAAGCTTCAGTTAACTTAGCAGAAGACCCAGAATTAATGCAATTAATGGTAGACTGCAATCTTAGAGCGGTATTTTTGGGAATAGAAACTCCTGATGAAGATAGTTTAGAGTTAACCCATAAATATCAAAATAATCGTAACCCTCTCAATGAAGCGGTAAAGAAAATTATTAAATCTGGTATCAGAGTAATGGCAGGGTTTATTATCGGTTTTGATGGAGAAAAATCAGGAGCAGGCGATCGCATCGTTAAATTTGTGGAAGAGACAACTATTCCGACTGCCATGTTTAGTATGTTGCAAGTCTTACCAAATACTGCACTTTGGCATCGTCTTAAAAGGGAAGGTCGCCTTTTAGATAAAGGTGCTAATATCAATCAAGTAACGTTGACAAATTTTATTCCCACCAGACCAATAGAAGATATTGCGAGGGAATATGTAGAAGCATTCTGGCAGTTGTATGACCGTGAAAAATTTTTAGATCGAACTTATCGACATTTTCTAATGATGGGTGCTCCTACTGCTAAAGGTGTTGCTAAAATGCCAACTTGGATGGAGTTACGAGCATTGTTGATTATTTTTTGGCGACAGGGAATAAAGCGAAAAACTCGTTGGAAATTTTGGCATCATTTGTTTAGCATCAGAAAAAATAATCCTAGTGCTTTGATAGGTTATATTAATAACTGCGCTCATATCGAACATTTTTATGAGTATCGCCATATTGTCAAAGAAAAAATTGAAGCGCAGTTAGCTGAATATTTAGCTGAGAATAAACAGTTAAGTGTGATTAAAGAAGAAGTCAGCAGTCAGAAGGAAGAGATAAAAGAAGAAGTAGCTTAATAATTAAGAGAGAATTTGTAGGGAGATTCTATAAAATTCCCTACAAATTCTGCTATGTTTATATAAGCTGAAAAATACTGTAATACTTTGTTTCTCAATTAACTAATATCATACTCAATATTATTATTTTTCTCCTCTGCTTTCCTTGTGATTATCTAAATTATTTAGTGTATAAATATTCTAACATCAAAGTGTAAATGTAGTAAATCTAGGTTGAGTATAACGATAGTGTTTTTGCTAGCGCATAACTCCCTTAACGGCTAAGAGCCGACATTAAACGCTGTGCGACATCAAAAGCGCAGCTTATCCGTAGGATAAACCCAACATCCAAGTCTATTAAATTGCATAAAATAATCGTAAAACCAAATAGATAACTATTTTTGTTGGTTTTCCTCCGTCAACCCAACCTACTAATCTTATTCTTACTTTTGACTTTTGAATTTTGACTTTTGAATTTATTTCCACTCTCCCTGCACAACAAATGACGCCCAATAAAAGGGTGCTTTTCGCTCTTCTGAACTTAACATTTCTAACTGAGTTTCTCTCATTGACTCTACAGGATTTTTCCCTTTTTCTAACATTTTCTGATAATATTTTTCCATTAATTCAGATGTCGAATTATCCTCCACACTCCATAAACTTACTACTACTCTTTTAGCTCCTGCATACATAAACCCTCTGGTTAAACTGACTAATCCTTCTCCTCTAATTTCTTCTCCTATTCCTGTTTCACAAGCACTTAATACTACTAATTCTGCTGGCATTTCTAAATTAAATATATCGTTTAATTGTAAAAATCCTGGTGTTTCTTTTCCCTTTTCGTCATACAAGGAAAGCACTAATCCTGATAATTCTGGTTGAGTTTCATTTAATAGTCCGTGGGTGGCTAAATGTACTATTTGATATTGGGATAGATCGGGATTTATTGCGGTTTTTAGATTGGCATCGAAGTCTAAAGATAGTTGTTCTAAATTATCAGGAACT
The DNA here is from genome assembly GCF_010672385.1 of Okeania sp. SIO2F4. Taxonomy (GTDB): domain Bacteria; phylum Cyanobacteriota; class Cyanobacteriia; order Cyanobacteriales; family Microcoleaceae; genus Trichodesmium. The sequence goes on along the minus strand of NZ_JAAHGT010000569.1, from coordinate 3,098 downwards.
AATGCTAATATTGCTTCGGCTTCTTGACGAGTTCCTTCTAGACGATTGAATGATGAACCGAGAAAATCTTCCAGGGAACGGGTTAATTTCATTCTGGTTAAATTATTATTTTCTATTTCTTTTTTTGGTTGAGAAGCTATTTGAAATCTGGGGTCGTTATCTGCAAATACTGGGTCGGCAATAACGGCTACTTTTTTGGGGGCAGGGGTTCTACCTTTGACTTGTTCTCTGAGAATAGAAATACTTGAAGCTGAGGGTAAAGTAACTATTTCATGGTTCACAATTAATGGTTGATAATTTTGACCCCCCTCATTCCCCCCTACAAGGGTGGAGCTAATTTGACTGGTAACTGGTAACTGGTAACTGATAACTGATAACTGATAACTGAAATGACCCCCCTCATTCCCCCCTACAAGGGTGGAGGCAAAATTTCCTCCCTCTTCTGAATTTCCACCCTCTCGGAGCAGGAGAGGGGTCGGGGGAGAGGTCAAAGGTAAAGCCGCAAAAGGAATGGTCTGTAAGATGCCATCTCCTACTATTAATAATCGTTTATTTCCTAATTTATTGGCTACGGGTGATAATAATATTTTACTTAATTTATTTCCGGTTTCTGGCACTGGGGAAAGGGAGATTATTTCTTCTCTAAATTGTCTGGCTAATGTTTCTATTTCTGATTTTTTCGGTAGTTCATAACTGCTAATTTCTGTGGGAGTTACTAACCATAAATAACTACGGTCTTCTCCCAAAGAATATTGTAAAAGTATGGTATCTTTGTCGATTACTTGTTGTTGAATTTTTGAAGCAGTAAGAGGTTCTGGATACTTGAGGTTGGCGTAACGAGGACTGTTTTGTTTGATTTTTACTTCTAACTGTTGGAGTTGGTTGCTGAGGGTTTCAATTTGTTGTTTGAGTTCGTCGGGGTTGTATCCTTCGGTGTTGAGTTGTCGCGCTTGGTCTAATGTATTCAGTTTTTGTAGTAGCTGTTTTTCTTGGGCGAGAAGTTGGGGGTCTACTCCGATTTTGATGTCTGCTCCTGATTCTGCTAAAATGTCTAATAAACTTCTGGCGCGACTGCGTTCGCTGGCAGCTAATGCTTTGCGGTCATAACCTTTGTTGGGGTTTTGTTTGTGGAGTTGCATGAGGAGGTTGATGTAGAATTGATAGTAAATTTGAACTGTGGCAAAGTAGGATGTGCGGAGGTCTTGAGCGACGATCTTGGTGCGGAGATCTTCGATTATTTTTAGGGATTTTTCTATGAAAGTGAGGCTTTTGGTGAGGTTGCCTTGGTCTCGGTTGAGTTTAGCTATATTATAAAGAGTATTTGCTTCCCCAACCTTATCCTCTACTTGCTGAAGTGTAGGTAAAGCTTGCTCGAAGCGATCGAGAGCAAGTTGTTTTTCTCCTAAGCTATTGTAGACAGTGCCAATATTATTGAGAGTAGTTGCTTCCAAACGCAGATCGCCTGTTTGCTTAGATATAGGTAAAGCTTGCTCATAGTAATTGAGTGCTGTTTGTTTTTCTCCTAAGTCATCGTTGACACTAGCAATATTATTGAGAGTAGTTGCTTCCCCACTCTTATCTCCTACTTGCCGAAATATAAGTAAAGCTTGCTCGAAGTAATTGAGTGCTTTTTGTTTTTCTCCCAAATCATCGTAGACAAAACCAATATTATTGAGAGCGATCGCTTCCTTACCCTTATCCTCTACTTGCTGATATATAGATAAAGCTTGCTCATAGTAATTGAGAGCAAGTTGTTTTTCTCCTAAGCTATTGTAGACAGTGCCAAGATTATTGAGAGTGGTTGCTTCCCCACCCTTATCCTCTACTTGTCGTCTTAGAAGTAAAGCTTGCTCATAGTAATTGAGAGCAAGTTGTTTTTCTCCTAAGCTATAGTAGACACTGCCAAGATTATTGAGAGTAATTGCTTGCCAATGGGGAGCGCCTACTTGCTGAAATACAGGCAAAGCTTGCTCATAGTAATTGAGTGCTTTTTGCTTTTCTCCTAAATCATTGTAAACACGACCAATATTATTGAGAGTAATTGCTTCCCCACCCTTATCCTCTACTTGTCGTCTTAGAAGTAAAGCTTGCTCATAGTAATTGAGAGCAAGTTGTTTTTCTCCTAAGCTATAGTAGACACCACCAATATTATTAAGAGCGGTTGCTTCCCGACCTCGATCCGGTAGTTCCCGAAATATAGGTAAAGCTTGGTTGTAGTAATTGAGAGCAAGTTGTTTTTCTCCTAAGTTATCGTAGATAAGGCCAATATTATTGAGAGTAATTGCTTCCCCACCCTTATCCTCTACTTGTCGTCTTAGAAGTAAAGCTTGCTCATAGTAATTGAGAGCAAGTTGTTTTTCTCCTAAGCTATAGTAGACACCACCAATATTATTAAGAGCGGTTGCTTCCCGACCTCGATCCGGTAGTTCCCGAAATATAGGTAAAGCTTGGTTGTAGTAATTGAGAGCAAGTTGTTTTTCCCCTAAGTTATCGTAGACACTGCCAATATTATTCAGAATTGTTGCTTCTCCACCCTTATCTCTTACTTGCCGATATACAGGTAAAGCTTGGTTGTAGTAATTGAGAGCAAGTTGTTTTTCTCCTAACCTATCGTAGACACTGCCAATGCCAAGAAATACCGCTGCTTGTCCAATCAGGTTGTCCGTTTTCCTGAATAGTAGTAGTGCTTTTTCCCATTTAACAAGCGCTTCCCTCAAAGATTCTGCTGTACCCTGCTTCAACAGTTCAAAACCCTGCTTAAATAATCTTTCAGCCTCAGCATTGGGATCTGTCTGAGCAATAACTTCTCCCCCATTGACAATATTGGGCAACATTAATACAGGAAAACTGACATTAAAAAACATCAGACTATTAACACTGAGAATAGACAACCATCTCTTAGGAGCAACCATAAACTTAACCCTTGCCTCACAACCAAAAATTTTCAATACTATTATATTTCTAGTGTCAAAGAAGATATGCAGGTTGTTTAGGTTCAGACACAGAGTTACGATCAAAAATTTTCTCTTGGGTAAGTGCAATAGCATCTATTTTAGTAGGCTGCTTTTTTCTATCTCTTCTTAATAGAATATTAATAA
>NZ_JAAHGT010000568.1 GCF_010672385.1 Okeania sp. SIO2F4 | reverse complement strand
CTAGGTGAAGTACAGAAATTGTGATGCCAATTTATGAGAGGAAGGGGTTGGCGATGTCAACCCCTTCCTCTCCCGTATAAAAATGATTATCATTCTCATAAATTGTACATTTTATTTTTTGGAAGTCCCTAAGATTCCCATCGTATGCTAAGAATTCTGAAAAATCTATTAATAACTATCATTATCGTGCCCAAGAATGTTTGATTTGTTTGATGCGTGTAGCTCAAGGACAACTGACTTATTATCAATTCGGTGGTGAGAGATTTCCTTTACGAGAATAGAACACCAAATCTCATCATAAATAAAAAATTGGTATTCCTAAAAAATATTCGAGGTATTAGCAAAGATTTGCGATCGCCTAACGAAACTAACTGTTTTGTTTATATAGCAATCAGAGATAATTTATGATATATTTAAAAGCAATTAAAAAGTATCAAAATCCTTTTATATTCTGACTCCTGACTCCTGATTTATAACTCATAATTACAACTTAAATATGATTGCTATAACTCCCATTTGGAAACTTGAATATTTTTATTTCAATTATTATATCTAGCTTGATTTTGTCTTCTGTATTTGAAACCCATTATCTGTTTTTTGAAATGTAAAACTACTATAAATAATAGGATTTACATTAGAGTTTTGGTCTTGATACATAAAGATTACATATATATAATCTGCATTAGCTAGTTTGGGATATTCTTGATTAACTAACTTAACTGTATTTTCAGCAATATTTTGAAGTTTTTGTTCTGTCAAATTATCCCAACTTTTATCAGTAAAAGTAATTTTTAAACTTTTGATATAGTTAACGTCATTTGTAAAATCAATGCCTAAGTAATTACTGCTTCTAATATCAAAAGATGTACCAGCTTCTCCTGGATAATTTTTGCTGAGAACTTCTGATAATTCCATTACATCTTCCAGGGTACTTATCATTCCACAACTACTCAGTAATAAAAAAGGGAAAAAAATCAGTGAAATTATTCCCAAGCGGAAAATAGGTATTGGCAAAAATCTACTAATTGAAAGTCTAGGTTTGGTTTTTGGCAAGTTTATTTTCATAATCATTCATGTTCTACCTTAATTTATGTAGTCTGTTCATTAACTACTAGCTTCCATCAAGGTGAACTTATGCAGGTTCTGTAAAATATTTCTCAAAGGTGCATAAGTTCAAATCATCAGAGACTAGAGTAAAATAGAACCTTTAGGAGAATGTATTGTGAGTGCTAATAAGCATCAATGCTAATTCAATAAGGTTGAAAATATAGTATGGAGGTGTAAGGAGGATGAAAAATGGCTCTCAGCAAGAACTACTGGACATTATGCAAAATTGATTTAACTAGCTATGATGTGTCTGGTTATCAGAGGGGATATCGAGAGGACTTACTATTACCTGTTCAACAACAATTTCAAATCTGGTTTCCGTTTATTGCTGAACTCAAAGAACTCTCCTCCCAAGATGACCGAAAAATTCAAGCTACTTTGCTATCTCACTTTCTATCTCAAAATTCTGCCTCTTCTAACTCCTGGAACATAAGAGCAGGACTTTCTTTGCGTTGTTACATTTCCCATGCTATTGTTCATGCTTGTCAAAAACTGGCTCAACAATTTGGCGATCGCTATGGTTTTTCCCACTTAGACTTGTTGTACCTGGTACTCACTGATGATGGTAAAATCAAGAGCTTTCAGGAAGCTAGCGAAAACTCTGAGTCTTCTTACCCCTATTTTTGGGCGCACATTTTGAGAAAGTTCAATGCTGAAAAAGCTGGACTCTGGAATTGGACTTATTTACTCACCCGTCGCCACCCAGAACTAACTCGAACTTTATGGGTGGAATTTGGTTTATCTTTAACTACTCCTTGGGGAAAACTAAATGATATCAAGCGTTACCAAATGAAAACTCTCTCTCCTCAAGAACAGGATGTGGTAGAAGCATTTCATGCAGTATATCGCCGCGACAGACGAGAAAAGGGTGCAAGGGGCAAATGTCCAGAACCTTCTGAGTCTCAACTTCAGGAAATGCGCGATCGCCTTTTTCCAAGGGGAATTATATATAATTCTTCGGATGAACTACTGGAGCAATTAAAAACTATTGCTCAGTTTCTACAGGAACAAATTTTCAATCCAACGGAGATTTTACCTCTCTCTAATTCTTCAGCAATGGAACTTGAATTTCTAGACGAACATCGCGATCGAGCTATTATGGATGCTATTGAGGGGGTACTTTCTCAACGTTTGCAGAAACTACAAAAAAGTTTCTGGTATAGTGAATTTGCTCCTCATTTTTTGCCTAGTTTACGACTAATTTATTGTGAAAATAAATCTCAAAGCGAAGTAGCTCGACAATTAAATATGAATAATCAATCTCAAGTTAGTCGCATCTTAAAACTCAAGCAATTGCTGAAGCAAATTCGAGAACAAGTAATGGAGAAATTGCTACAGATTTTGTTGAAGAAAGCAGAATTAAATTCAAGTCAAGGAGTTTTAGAAGTAAATGCTTTTGATTCTTTAATTGAACTCTTAAGTCGTTATTTAGATGAAACGGTTTTTCTAGAGGCAGCTAAGGAAATTTCTACACCCAGGAAATACCAAGAAATGACAAGTTTGTTCGCTGAAAAAATGCGCTATTATCTTAAATATACAGGACTTACGCAAAATATGCAATTATACGCCATATGTAGGGGCGAATGGCATTCGCCCTTACTAGATATGGCGGTTCTGCGTAAGTCCTGATATAGTTAGCCTATTTGACAGAATAATAAATAGACTTCTCCGTAAAAGAGGGAGTAGGTCGGAGGTAGGGACGTTGCATGCAACGTCCGTACAGAGTAGGGGGAAATAATTGATTATTTATGTGCGATAATTGATTTTATTTTTTGTGATCGGAGATGTCTAATACCATTTCTCAAAAAGAATGCTATACCCGATCGGGTGGGGAAGTGTGGGACCCACCCCTAACCCCTCCCAGGATGGTAAGTGTATTCCGTGTTGGGAGGAGTAAACATAAGAATAATAAACATTAACTGGGCTATTTTTAGCATAAAAGTGATTTGCCATGTATTAATCACTTAATAACTGAAGTGCGACTTAAGTATAGCAATGCTTTTGGGAATTGGTCTAATAGTAAAGAACTACATTAATTGTTCCATTTTTCACAAAAAGCAAATTTTAAACCACAACAACAAACCGGATAAAAAATATGAATATTCGTTCTGCTTATGAGCAAACAAACAGACAGTATTACCGACAATTGCAGTTAGAAACTATCGATCTAGAACCTGAAGATTTTCAGCAAGCAACTCTATTGAGTCATAAATTTAATAACGAATCCCAAAAATGGCAAGCTTATTTGAAAATCTTGGCTTTATTTGCACTAAAAAGATGGTTGAGCGATCGCCATTTAACATTAGATAATCGAATTGAATCTCTGCCACCTAATCAAATTATTAGTTCCGAACCAATGAGCAATCTGCAAGTTGGCGGATTTAAAGTTTGCTTACTGACAAATGAGAGTATAGTAAATGAAGGAATAGAAATTCCTAAAGAAATGATTTATTCCCCAGATTTTGCTGCTCATTTATATATAGTAATACAGGTATTAGTAGAGTCAGAAGAAGCTATTTTAATTGGATTGATACGATATGATCAATTAATAAATCAGTCTTTACAAAAAAACGAAAGAGGAAATCATCAACTTTCTTTGAGTGAACTAAATAATGACTCCAGTCACTTAATTTTAAATCTTAAATATTTGAGTCCGGCAGCTATTAAACTTCCAGAAAATGCTTTAGCTGAATCAAAATCTTGGGAAAGATTAACAAGTTGGTTAGAAGGTATTTTAACAGAAGGTTGGCAATCAGTAGAAAAAATTAGAGGAAATCGTAAACCGATTATGCAAATGGCTTTCAGTTTAGATAAAATAACAGAAAAACTATCTCCCAAAGTAGTTAAAAATTTTCTTAAACAATTCCAAATGACTCAAAAAATAAGAGATGAAACACAGACAGATTTATCTAAACCTGAACTCTCAGATACAGAAGTAAATCAAGCTCTAGTAAATATTTTACAAACAACAGAAGATGAAGAAACACGCTGGCAAATTGCCGAATTGTTGTGGGAAATTGACCCTAGTCACCCAGCAGCAGGTGTACGTCGCGCTATCGATCTAGGAATGCAACTAGCAGGAGTTCCAGTGGCACTAATGATAGCGATTTTACCAAAACCAAACCAAAGATTTGCTGTTCTTTCCAGAGTTTATCCTCTCCAAGACCAACGTTTTTTACCAGCAAATTTAAAACTCATTGGTTTAGATGAAATGGGGGAATCTTTATTTGAAATTCGTGCTAGAGAAAGAGATGATTATATTCAGTTCAAATTTACCGCCGATCCAGGCGATCGTTTTAGTCTTCAAGTTAGCCTTAATTCTGCCACCGTGACAAAGGACTTCATAATTTGATGACAGCGGTTTTCCTGCACGGTAGACCACAGTAGGGGCGATTTCCTGCGGAATGCTGCTAATTACGCGAATCGCCCCTACAGGGTTTTGGTTGTGACGATGTGGTTCATCAATCAGCAAAAGCGCTGTAAATAAACTGATAATATTGTAGGTTGGGTTAAGCGGTAGCGCAACCCAACAAGGATGTCTAAAAATATTGGTCTGCAAGAAGAATAGTAGTAGCAAATCACGACTTATAGAGCTTTTCAGCCTGATGAGGTACATAAACGATCCCCCTAAATCCCCCTTTTTAAGGGGGACTTTCAGTTACCCCCTTTTCAAGGGAGGAAAGGGGGGATTTCCAGGACTATACCTCACTATAACTCCTACAAATCTTAGAAGTTTGACAATCTAAAATCCTTGTGACATTGAGATTTGGTGTTGGGTTTATCCTAACGGATAAGCTGGCGCTAACGTGTCCTCAACCCAACCTACAAAGAGCAAATTTCAAGAATATAGTACTAAATCTTAGAAGTTTGACAATCTAAAATCCTTGTGACATTCAGATTTGGTGTTGGGTTTATCCTAACGGATAAGCTGGCGCTAACGTGTCCTCAACCCAACCTACAAAGAGCAAATTTTTGGAGATATCTATTAAACCGAATATAATATTAAAACTAAAGCAATGAATTAATAATAATGGCTAAACAAGTTGTTATCAAAATAGAAGAAGGCAGTTTTGAATTAGGTTTTCCTGTTTCCCTCGAGTTTTTGCAAGATGGTAGAATCATTGCCAGAGAACGCAAGTGTCCTCAATTGCCCCCTAACCCAGATTTTCCTAGAGTTTATGATCAATGGAGAAACATTTATACTGGGTTGGGAAATATTTATACTGAGTCGTTTCCCGACTTCCGAGTGATAGAGACGCAAGAGGGGCAAATTACCCACGTCTCCAGTTTAGAAGACTGTCAAAATGCCACTCTAACCCTAGAATCTAACGTAAGAAATTGGTTTGGGCAACCTATCTTTGGAGCTATAACAGCGCGAATTATAGGAGAACTCAAAGATGGAACTCCAAATGAATCAGTACGAGTTATCGTCGATACATCAAATGATTATCTGCGTAAGTTATCCTGGGATTATTGGGATTTATTTGAGAAACCGTATTTTTTACCCCAGGCAGAATTTGCCCTTTTATCTCAATATGATCGACCAACAAAAAAACTGAAGCAATCAATAAAAATTCTGGCAATTTTTGGGAGTGATGAGGGGGGATTACAACTGCAACAGGATCGGGAACTGATTGAAAACTTAAATAAATATGGGGCAAGAATTACCTCTATTCCAGCCAGAGGAAATTCTCTGACTCCTCAAGAACTATTTGATAGTCTTTGGCTCGGAAATTGGGATATTATTTTTTATGCTGGGCACAGTTCTGGTCAGACTATTCATGTCGATCATGCCTTAAATTTATCAATCGATCTTTTGAGAGAAGCTTTGAGGAGAAATGCTCCTAGAGTCAAGCTGGCAATTTTTAATTCCTGTGATGGACTGGGTATTGCTGAATATTTAGCTGATTTTAATATTCCCCATTTGATTGTGATGCGAGAACCTGTTCCGGATTTAGTGGCACGGCGTTTTTTAAAATATTTCCTGGAAGAATTTACCCAAGGTAAACCTCTCCACACCTCTGTTCGAGAAGCACGGAAGCATATATTTATGATTCATTTACCAACCTTACGAGTAATATAGCAATCCTATTTGAATTATAATATTTTGGTGGTAGTCGTAGGGGCGATTCGCGAATCGCCCCTACTCTAGCTAGCTTAAATTACCCTTC
>NZ_JAAHGT010000567.1 GCF_010672385.1 Okeania sp. SIO2F4 | reverse complement strand
CTTCTGAGATGGTGGGTAAAATTATTCGGTAACTCTGTAACCGTAATTAGAAATTTCTCAGCGATAACGAGTTTACTAATTTTTCCCTGTATTTATTGGCTATGTCGAGAATTATTTAGCAAATCATTAGTAGGATGGGTAGCAATTTCCATCACAGCAATTTCTCCAATTTTAGTATTATATGCTCAGGAAGCACGAGCTTATAGTCTTTTTTCCGTCGTCGTTTTACTATCAAGTATTGCCTTACTCCGAGCAATGCGAATTAAGACAAAACATACCTGGAAAATTTATATAGCAAGTCTCATCTTTGCTTTATATACTCATCTCTTTTCTGTATTAGTAGCCTTTGGTCATGGATTATATGTAATCCTCACTGAAAAATTTAAACTAACCCAGAAACTCAAATCTTATTTACTAGCATCTTTCTACGGATTTTTAGCATTTTTACCTTGGCTAATCTTGATAATTAATCATTTTGACGGCATCAATTGGGTTTCCAAAAATCTGCCATTCCTAGATTTGTTGAAAAGATGGTTTATCAATCTAGGTTTTACATTTGTTGATATTCAAATTGGTTCGTCTGAGAGATTATTCGATGTCAAGAAACTTGTTTTTGATAATAATGCTTTACTACAACTAAATACTATCTGGCCGTACATCTTGGGATTGGTTTTATTATTAGTCATTTACTCTATTTATTTCCTCGTAAAAAATGCACCCCGGCAGGCAACTATTTTTATCTTAACCTTAATGGCAGTCACCCCAATATGTTTAATAATTCCCGATTTAATATCTGGCGGACAACGTTCTACTATTCCTCGTTATTTAATTCCAGCTTATTTAGGCATCCAATTATCTGTGGCTTATTTATTAGGAACAAAACTGACTAACTTTACAAATCAAATCCAACATAAATTTTGGCAGATAGTAACTGTGATTCTGATTTCTTTAGGCATCATATCTTGTGGAATTAGTTCTCAAGCTGAGACTTGGTGGAATAAATATAGTAGTTATTATGATGCTCAAGTCGCCAGAATAATTAATCAAACACAGCAGCCACTTGTTATTAGTAATCATTCTGCAAGATTAGCTACTCTAGGATATATGTTGAGACCAGATGTGAAAGTTTTATTCATCGAAGAACCCGAAGTTCCAAAAGTTCCAAAAGGTTTTAGTGATGTATTCGTATTTCGTCCTCAATGGAGTTTAATTTCAGGATTAGAAACACAAGAAAATTCTCAACTGGAGTTGGTTCATAATCGTGGGGAACTTTGGATTTTACCTCAGGGTAATTGATAAAAGAATCTTCTATGAACAAATCTTAATTGTATATGGTTTGATATTTTGCGTAAGTCCTAGCTAAGAGGAACTTAGTAAGCAGTGCTAATATAATATAGAGAGAGTCTGAAGGTTTAACACTAACAATAAATAACTATGAATAACGAAGACAAACAGGTGATCGAGCTGGAAAAATCCGAAGAGCAGATGACATTGGATGCTCAGGTAGAGGCAAAACCCAAAGCAGATGAGGAGAAGCAAAAAACAGAAAAGATACTGTGGATAAGTTTTGCAGTATTGGTACTATTGTTCATAGGGGCAGCTATTACTGGAGTAACATTACTTTGGCGAACAAATCTCAAGCTCGCGGAAGCCGAAGCAGTTAATAAGAGTTATGCTGCTCAATCATTATCTGAGTCAAATGAAGGTTTGGAGGCAATGCTGCAAGCTTTAAGAGCAGTTAAACAACTACCAAAGCCTAATTTAATATTCCAACCCCAGGCAGATAGCAAAAAGCAAGTAGCAGATGGTCTCAGTCAAGCTATATATATGGAGCAAACTTACCGAGAGCAGAATCATTTGCTTCATTGGTTCATCGGGAAGAAGGGTCAGATGCATAGTCTTCCGATCAATGCTGTAGCATTTAGTCCTGATGGAGAGACTATTGCTACTGCAAGTTATAAAGCAGTTAAATTGTGGAACCAAGAGGGACAGTTGTTGCAGACTCTAGAGGGGCATTGGAATTCAGTCAAAGATGTAGCATTTAGTCCTGATGGAGAGACTATTGCTTCTGCAGATGGTAGAGTGAAATTGTGGAACCGTCAGGGGCAGGAATTGCAGACTCTCGCGGATAATGATATTCTCAGTACTGTAGCATTTAGTCCTGATGGAGAGACTATTGCTACTGCAAGTAGGCGTGAGAATGGGAGTAACTTTACAGTGAAGTTGTGGAACCGTCAGGGGCAATTATTGCAGACTCTCCGCCATGAGAGTTCGGTAAGAGATGTAGTATTTAGCCCTGATGGAGAGACTATTGTCACTGTAGGTGAACATGACAAAACAGTGAGGTTGTGGAACCGTCAGGGGCAATTATTGCAGACTCTAAGCGACTATCAGGACATTGATGGTCTAGCATTTAGCCCTGATGGAAAGACTATTACTATTGCTACTCCTGCTTCTGCACAAGATTATTCTACAGTGAAATTGTGGAACCAAGAGGGGCAGTTATTGCAGACTCTAACCGGTCATGAGGATTTGGTAAGATATGTAATGTTTAGTCCTGATGGAGAGACTATTGCCACTGCAGGTTGGGACCAAACAGTCAAATTGTGGAACAAAGAGGGGCAGTTGTTGCAGACTCTAATGAGCCCGGAAGAATTGTTCGTTAATTATCAGGATATAAGCACCCAAGATATAGCATTTAGTCCTGATGGAGAGACTATTGCCATTGCAAATGTAAATTATGAGTCTGGTAATCGTGGTCACTCTAGAGTGAGGTTGTGGAAGCGTCAGGGGGTCTTGCAGACTCTTGAGGGACATAAGGATGGGTTAACAGATATAGCATTTAGTCCTGATGGAGAGACTATTGCCACTGCTAGTGGTGACAAAACAGTGAAATTGTGGAACCGTCAGGGGCAATTATTGCAGACTCTCCGCCATGAGAGTTCGGTAAGAGATGTAGTATTTAGCCCTGATGGAGAAACTATTGCCACTGCCAGTGGTGATAAAACAGTGAAGTTGTGGAACCGTCAGGGGCAATTATTCCAGACTCTAATCGGCCATGAGGATTTGTTAAGATATGTAATATTTAGTCCTGATGGAAAGACTATTGCCACTGCCAGTGATGACAAAACAGCGAAGTTGTGGAACCTTGAGGGGCAATTATTGCATAATCTAATCGGCCATGAGGGGCTAGTCAATAGCGTAACATTTAGTCCTGATGGAGAGACTATTGCCACTGCCAGTGGTGACAAAACAGTGAAATTGTGGAACCGTCAGGGGCAGTTGTTGCAGACTCTAATCGGCCATGAGATCGGGCTAGTCCATGGCGTAACATTTAGTCCTAATGGAGAGACTATTGCTTCTGCAGATTACTACGGTGTAGTCATATTGTGGAACCTTCAGGGGCAACCCTTGCAGGCAATGTCGCATGGTGCTCCTGTCTATGATCTAGAATTTAGTCCTGATGGAGAAACTATTGCTTCTGCAAGTAAGAACAAAACAGTGAAGTTGTGGAACCTTGAGGGGGAATTATTGCAGACTCTGGAGGGGCATAAGCATTTTGTCTTTGATGTAACATTTAGTCCTGATGGAGAGACTATTGCTTCTGCCAGTGGTGACAAAAGAGTGAAGTTGTGGAACCTTGAGGGGGAATTATTGCAGACTCTGGAGGGGAATAAGAATAGGGTCAATGTAGCATTTAGTCCTGATGGAAAGACTATTGCCACTGCCAGTGGTGACAATACAGTGAAGTTGTGGAACGTTTGGGGGTTTGATGGCCTCCATGAGTGGGCTTGCAACTGGGTGCGTGGCTACCTAGAAAATAATCCAACTGTTAGTGAAAGCGATAAGCGTTTGTGTAACGGTGTTGGTAAATAATCAGGACTTACGCAAAATAACGTATTTCTCTCATTGCGAGCGACAGCGTTTGCGGAGCAGTCCGTCAGGAAAGCAATCCCGAACGCCCAAAACTCATTCCTAATGCGTAAGTCCAGATAATATCAAATCCGGTAGCATTGGTGTAATTAGATAAAGTAGTGTGAGGAGTGTGGTCCGGGTGGGGAGTGTGGGAAGATGGGGAGATATAGAAAGATTTGTCAAGATGTCACATTTTTTTATACCGAATTAAGAGGATTTGATATAAGCCATTATGTCAAATCCAGTAGCATCAGTTTTATTCAATATTTAAAGATAAGATTCGATATTGTAGGGGCGAATTACCATTAGCCCCTGATCATTGTATGACAATCGACGGAATTATCTTACTCCGAAGCCAAATGAATTTACCTAAATATTTAACCACATTACCTCCAACAAAATTCTGGTTTTGCCTCAGCCTAACCTTAGCCATAATTTGTGGAATTTTAGGAATAATTCCCGCGTTCAGCAATCAATATGTCGTGCAAGATGACGCTCGCTCCCATGTTTTTTGGATGGCAAGATTTCTCAATCCAGAACTTTTTCCCAACGATATTATTGCCGACTATTTTCAATCAGTCGCCCCGAAAGGATATACCTACTTTTATCAACTATTTTCCCTCATCGGCATCCCACCTTTATTACTCAATAAATTCCTGCCAATAATATTAGGATTAATCACAACCGCCTATTGTTTTGGAGTCGCAATCCAAATATTACCCGTACCACTCGCCGGATTTCTCAGCACATTATTTTTGAATCAAAATCTCTGGCTCAAAGACGACTTAATCTCCGCCACCCCCAGAGCATTTTTCTATCCTTTATTCTTAGCATTTCTCTATTACTTCCTCAGACATTCTTGGTTAGGCATAACAGTAACAATCTCTCTTCTCGGATTATTTTATCCCCAAGGAGTTTTGCTCTGTTCCGCCCTCTTAGTCTTAGATTTTCTCTACTTCCGAAACCAGCAAAAATTTACCATTTTAACCATTGGCTTAACCACAGCATTTTTTGTACTTCTACCCTACGCTTTAAATACCTCCAAATATAGTCCGATTATTACATTAACCCAAGCCAAAAAATTACCAGAATTTTATCCTGGAGGTAGAGCATCCTTCTTTTCAGATAATAATTTTGATTTTTGGTTAACAGGCGATCGCTCCGGCATTATTCCTCCAGAATGGTTATCTCAATCTTTCCTCCCTCCCCAAGTTTGGGCAGGATTATTATTATTCATTTTCTGGAGCTTCAGAGAAATTCCCAGAGTTATGAGGTACATTTACAATTCCCCTAAATCCATCCCCTTTTTAAGGGAGGCGAGGGGAGAATCTAAAACTGTATCTCATAGATTAAAGAACTGCTATAAATACTTTCCCCTAGCCAAAAAAGTCACCAATAAAATAATCCTTTTACCAAAATTAGCCTTAGCATCAACCGGAATATTCTTAGCCGCCCACTTATTATTATTTCGACTACATCATCCCAGTCGTTACAGTCAACATAGTCTCAGAATTATCATGGCATTAGCTGGTGGAATAGCCTTTACTTTAATAATTGATTTTGTCAGACAAAAATTCCATCTATTCAAGCATCCCTCCCAAACAAAACCAGTCGGAAAAATCAAAACCATATCTATATATATAGTATTAACTCTCCTCCTTTTATATCCAGCCTTAACCAACAACTTTCCCGTCACTAATTATGTAGTGGGAAAAGCACCCCAACTTTATGAATTTTTAGCCCAACAACCCTCAGATATCCGCGTCGCTTCTTTGGCATTAGAAGCTAATAATATTCCCACTTTTGCCAAACGTTCAATATTAGTCGGTTCGGAATATGCTTTGCCCTACCATCAAGGATATTATGGTCAGATAAAACAACGAGCTAATGATTTAATCCAAGCACAATATAGTCCTAACTTAGAAGACGTGAAAAAGTTTATCCGAAAATATGAGATTGACTTTTGGTTGTTAGATTCTCAGGCATTAACTTTAGAATATGTCAGGAAAAATCATCGCCTTCAACAATTAAATAATACTGCCACTAATCTAGTTAGAGCGCAGATGGAAAATGGCATAGTTCCGAGTTTATTAAATGTTCCAGAAAGTTGTCGAGTTCTAAATATTCAGAATTTAGTTTTATTGAAAGCTAAATGTATTTTAAGTAGGGGTAATAATCCTAAATAGGTTGTAAGATTTTATCGTAGGGGTTTAGCCTCCAAACCAAACTGCCAAGGTTTTTTTCTCCAAACCCCTAAAGTTTTTTCTCACGAATAATTTCATATTGCTATAGTTGACATCCTCTCCGGCCTAAAGGCGCGGAGATTCCTGCTGAACCTTAACTCTTCGGTGGGTTGACGTTTCACAGGCTGCTGCTA
>NZ_JAAHGT010000566.1 GCF_010672385.1 Okeania sp. SIO2F4 | reverse complement strand
TTAAAAGTAGTCTAAAAAATAGAAATACCAAGCACTTCTTTGGGAACCCATAAAGTCAGGGTTGTCAAAATAGGGAAAAACCCTAGGGATAAATAAAACTTACGCATAAACCATATATATAGCGTTCAAAACTATAACGTTATAGTTTTTTGACTCTATATATAGTACATTTGCGTAAGTTCTGAATAAAAATGGTAGAAGTAATGAAGAAGCAAGAAGCAAGAAGAAGGAAATATTGATGAAAAAAAGGGGGAAATGATAGAAATACCAAGCACTTCTTTGGGAACCCATAAAGTCAGGGTTGTCAAAATAGGGAAAAACCCTAGGGATAAATAGAACTTACGCATAAACCATATATATAGCGTTCAAAACTATAACTTTATCGTTTTTAGACTCTATATATAGTATATTTGCGTAAGTTCTGAATAAAAATGGTAGAAGTAATGAAGAAGCAAGAAGCAAGAAGGAGGAAATATTGATGAAAAAAAGGGGGAAATGATAGATATAATTATCTCACATGAATTGGAGTAGCTATTTTTGAGCACATCTGATCGGGAGCTACCTTTTCGTATGAATTATGACTTCTGACTCCTTGTTCTGTTGGCAATACTTCAAAACTTCTACTACCCGATCGAAGAAGTAAGTAAATTATTAGATTCATACATTGCTGCAATTGAACAACGCAGAGAATCTCCTGAATTATGACTCCTATTTTCTTCCCTCCTAACTTCTTCTCCTTCTTACTTCTGAAAAAATGAAACATGAATAATTACCAATACCAAGTAGGAGGTAGTCTCCCAGTTGATGCACCTACTTACATTAAACGACAGGCAGATGATGATTTTTATCTAAGGTTAAAAACTGGAGAATTTTGTTATGTTTTGAACTCGCGACAAATGGGAAAGTCTAGTCTGCGAGTTCAAACTATGAAACGTTTAAAAGCTGATGGAATTAGTTGTGTTGCAATTGATTTAACTGCTATTGGTAGTCAGGATATTTCTGTGGAAAAATGGTATGGGGGTATTATTTATACTTTGGCTAGTGGTTTGGAAATTTTAGATATATTTGATATTAGTAATTGGTGGAGTAATTTATCATTTTTGACACCTATTCAGAAATTGAGTCAATTTATAGAAACAGTTATTTTACCAGGAATTAATCAAAGCTTAGTTATTTTTGTGGATGAAATAGATAGCACTCTGAGTTTGCCTTTTTCGATAGATGATTTTTTTGCTTTAATTAGAGCTTGTTATAATAAACGAGCTGATAATCCAAGTTATCAAAAACTGACTTTTGCATTATTAGGAGTAGCTACACCTTCAGATTTAATTAGTGATAAGAATCGTACACCTTTTAATATTGGTAGAGCAATTAAATTAACAGGTTTTAAACTCCATGAAGCAAAAGCATTAGCTCCAGGTTTAGTAGCAAAAGCTGATAATCCATTGGCAGTTTTAAAAGCAATTTTAGCTTGGACAGATGGGCAACCATTTCTTACACAAAAAATCTGTAAATTGGTAATTATGTCTCCTTTTCCTATTGCAGCAGGTGGGGAAGAAAAATTAGTAGAAAATTTAGTTCGAGTCGAAATAATAGAAAATTGGGAAGCTAAAGACGAACCAGAACATTTAAAAACTATTCGCGATCGCCTTCTAAAAAATGAACAGAAGGCTAGTCGTCTTTTAGGACTTTACCAACAAGTTTTACAAAATAATTTCCAGACTTCGATTAATATTAATTCTGGAGATAGTCTGGAACAAATAGAATTAAATCTTACAGGATTAGTAGTCAAAGAAAAAGGTGGATGGAGAGTCAAAAATAAGACTTATCAAACAATATTTAATCGGGAATGGGTAGAAATAGAATTAGCAAAATTAAGACCATATAGCCAAGCGATCGCTGCCTGGTTAATATCTAATCGAGAAGATAAATCGAGACTTTTACGAGGGCAAGCATTACAGGAAGCATTAGAGTGGAAAATTGGTAAAAACCTCAGTGCAGAAGATAATGATTTTCTGGCAGCAAGTCAAGAATTAGCTCTAGTAGAAATCCAAAAAGAGCTAATAGCAGAAAGACAAGCTAAACAAATATTAGAAACAGCCAAACAAACAGCAGAAAAATTACTGCAACAAGCCAGACAAGCACAAGAAAAAGCCGAACAAATGTTAGCGGAAGCTAAAGCCGGAATTCAAATCGAAAATTCTGGAATAGAAGCCTTAAAAAAATTTGCAGCAGGTGGGAGAGAAATCGAAGCATTACTCATAGCAATAGAGGCAGGAAAAACTCTCAAAAAATTGGTAAAAGACGGTAGAAAATTAAAAAATTATCCAGCAACAAAACCCATATTTGCTCTACAACAAATTCTCCATAAAATTAGAGAAAGAAATCAATTTTTAGGGCATCGACGCAGTGTTAATAGTGTTACTTTCAGCCCCGATGGTAAATATATTGCTACTGCTTCCACTGACTGCAATGCTATTTTGTGGAATTTTTATGGCAAACAAATAACAAAATTTAGAGGTCACAAACACACAGTCAATTCAGTAAATTTCAGCCCTGATGGCAAACACATTGCCACCGCATCTACTGATGGCAATGCTATTATTTGGGATTTTTCTGGAAACAAAATTCTCACTCTTACGGAAAAACAAAGCATATCGGATATCTGTTTCAGTCCTTGTGGGCAATTCATTGTCACCGTTTCCTCCCATAACAAAGCCAGACTTTGGGATACACAAGGCAACAAACTCAGAGAATTTAAAGGTTTGCCTGGAGGATTAACTTGTCTCAAATTTAGTCCTGACGGCAAACACTTAGTAATTGCTTCCAGCAGTGGTATTGCCAAAATTTGGGATTTTGTTGGTAACTATCCTTTAGCAGAGTTGACAGGACATCAAGACCGAATTAATTGCATTAGTTTTAGCCCTGATGGAGAAATGATCGCCACTGCTGCCAATGATGGCACGGCAAAAATTTGGAATTTATTCGGATATCAGTTAGCAGAGTTAACCGGACATTATAAAAGGGTAAACAGTGTCAGTTTTAGTCCTGATGGGAAACTATTAGCTACCGCTTCTGCTGATGGCATCACAATATTATGGGATTTAGATGGAAACCAAATAGACAAAATTGAGGGGCATCAAAAACCAGTAAATAGTATTAGTTTTAGCCCTGATGGCAAATATTTAGCGACAGCTCTAAGTGACAAAACTACGAGGTTGTGGGATTTATCACCGCAGCAGACTATTGAGTTTAGGGGGCATGAATGTCGAATTAATTGTGTTAGTTTTAGCCCTGGTGGGGAGTATCTGGCAACGGGTGCAATTGATGGTAATATGGCTTTGTGGAATGTATCTGGCGAGCAAATATCTATTCTGAAAGCACATCAAGAATGGGTGAGGAGTGTTGGTTTTAGCCCTAATGGTGAGTATATTGCTACTTCATCCAACGACCGCACTGCGAAATTATGGGATTTATATGGAAATTTAATTGTTGAATTTGCAGAGCATCAACGCACGGTTGCAAGCATAAGTTTTAGCCCTGACGGTAACTATATCGCTACTGCGTCGGCGGATGGAATAGTAAGAATTTGGGATTTATCTGGGAAAAAAATTACTGAATTTATAGCTCACTACCGTTGGATAAGAGCAGTTGAATTTAGCCCTAATGGTAGTTATTTGGTTACTGCTTCAGATGACTACACTGCAAAATTATGGGATTTATCGGGAAAGTTGATAACTGATTTTAGGGGGCATCAAAATGAGGTGAAGAGTGTTAGTTTTAGCAACGATGGTGAATACATTGTTACAGGAGCTGGAGATTACACAGCCAAATTATGGGATTTATCTGGGAAAGCGATCGCTCAATTTTTGGGTCACGAAGGTTGGGTGTTGAGTGTTAGTTTTAGCTCCAATGATGAATATATTGCTACGGGTAGTGGTGATGGTAAGACAAGACTTTGGGATTTAAACGGCAATTTGTTAGCGCTATTTGAGGCAAAGGAGGAGAAAATTACCAGTGTGAGTTTTAGTCCGAATGGGAAATTGTTAGCTGCTGCTTCTGATGGTGCTGTTGTGCGATTGTGGCGGGTGGAAACTCTTGATGAATTATTAGCGCGTGGTTATGAGTGGTTGAAATATTATTTGGCAACCCATCCTGAATTAGGAAATTAGGATTTATATCATGTCCGGATAATTATTGTTTGTAGTTGCGCTTCAGCGCTTCATACAGCGCTTTTCAAATTGATGAACCACATCTTCATATAAAATCCGGTTGAATACTTATTATATATTTGGGCGAGATTCGGAGATGGGGAGATTCGGAGATGGGGAGATTCGGAGATGGGGAGATTCGGAGATGGGGGGATGGGGGGATAGGGAGATTGGGGAGATGGGGAGATTGAATATTGAAGTCTAGATAGAATTATGAACATATACTATATAACCGGATTCTATATCACAAGCAAAAATCTTGTAGGGGTGATTCGCGAATCACCCCTACTGTGGTCTACCCTGCAGGAAAACCGCTGTAAATATGTCTAGGAGCGCTAAAGCGCAACAACGAGCAAATTTTTTTTCGTAGATGTCTATTATTAAAAGTTCGCGTGAGTAAGTCATGACTTGAATTTATGGAGAAAGTGATTATAAGCTTGATTAATAATTTGCATTTTCCAAACAGCTTCTTTATCCCCATTTACATCAGGATGATATTGTCTAGCTAAACGACGATCAGCTAATTTCACTGTTTCTGCATTTGCATTTGGCATCACATTCAATATTTCCCACCATTCCCCAGACCTAGAAACCATACCATCCGACATCACCTGATGCCAAATTTTAATATTTTTGCCGTTACCCCCAGTTACCAAACAACCATCACCAGAAAAAGCTACCGGATAACTACCTGCCAAAGTTTGCCAAAGTTCCCCACTAGACAAACGCCAAATTTTTACTGTACCATCTTGACTACCACTAGCAAGTAGTTTTCCATTGTCACTAATAGCAAGAGAAAATACTGGTGCTGTATGACTAACTAAAGTAGAAATTAACGACTCTGTTTCGACATTCCAAATTTTGATTGTAAAGTCTGTACTACTACTAACGAGGATATTTTCAGTGGGATGAAAAGCTAAAGATGTTATCCAACCAGAATGTTGTTGCAGAATACGCGGGGGTTGATAAGTGTTGATATTCCACAAGCGAATAGTTTTGTCAGCACTCCCACTAGCAAAAGTTTTACCATCGTAACTCCAAGCAACTGCCCAAACTTTATCTGTATGACCATCAAAAGTACGTTTAAGTTTTCCTGTTTCTAGTTCCCACAGTCTAATACTTTTGTCAGCACTTCCACTAACAAGATTTTTACCGTCTTTACTGATAGCTACTGCAAATACTGAGTCTTTGTGACTGGTGGGAGAATTAGAAGCGAAAAAAGTCTGACAATGTTTTTTTGTATCTATATTATATGTGGTGATTTTTCCCTCGAAGCATCCGCTAACGAGTATGGGAGTCTTGGGGTTGAGAGCGACAGTTTGCACTTCCTGGGAATATCCGAAAAAAGTGTAGAGACGTTTACCTGTTTTGATATTCCAGAGACTAACAGAGGAGTCGCTACTTGCTGTGGCAAAAGTTTGATTATCAGCACTAATAACTACAGCATTAATTGATGCGGTATGTGCTTTGATAACTTTTCTACATTTCCAAGTTAATTTTGAGTGTGGTTGTAAATCAGAATTTTCTGTGGGTGAGGGAGAAAAATTTGATTGATTTTGGCAACCTATATTTTTCTGTAGTTCTTCTAATTCTGCTTCTATTTCCAGAGCGGAAAATTTTTCTTTTGTCTCCATTTCAGCAAAGACCGGAGCTAAGGGTGAGGGAGAAAAATTTGATTGATTTTGGCAACCTATATTTTTCTGTAGTTGTTCTAATTCTGCTTCTATTTCTAGGGCGGTAAATTTTGGCTTCGTCTCTATATTTTCTGTGGGTGGGGAAGAAAAATTTGATTGATTTTGGCAACCTATATTTTTCTGTAGTTGTTCTAATTCTGCTTCTATTTCTAGGGCGGTAAATTTTGGCTTCGTCTCTATATTTTCTGTGGGTGGGGAAGAAAAATTTGATTGATTTTGGCAACCTATATTTTTCTTTAGTTCTTCTAATTCTGCTTCTATTTCCAGAGCGGTAAATTTTGGCTTCGTCTCTATATTTTCTGTGGGTGGGGAAGAAAAATTTGATTGATTTTGGCAACCTATATTTTTCTTTAGTTCTTCTAATTCTGCTTCTATTTCCAGAGCGGTAAATTTTG
>NZ_JAAHGT010000565.1 GCF_010672385.1 Okeania sp. SIO2F4 | reverse complement strand
AGCACCTACAAATCTTGCAGCTTGTCTAGATTTTCGAGATTTAAACTTAGGAGGTTTGACCTTGATACTTTTATGTTTACCTTGACAACTATCAAAGAAATTCTTATATGCCTGGTCTAAATCTTTTAAAGACTGTTGTAATGGAGTAGAAGCTACATCTTTTAACCAAATTAATTCTTTCTTAGCTTGAGTTATGAATTGTTTAGTTAAGTCAACATAGCTAGTCTTTCTTTGACCGTTAACATACAGTTGATTGCAATACTCTAAACTTTGATTCCAAACGTATCTACAGCACCCAAATAGTTGATTTAATTTATTAATTTGAATCTGATTTGGATATATCCTATACTTATATCTAGCTTTCAATGTTTTCGGCCTATTACTAACACTAAAGCAATATTATTATAGCATTGGCTGGCATTCCCATACGACATCAAATCAAAGATTATGATGTGGGTCTTCTGCCAACATTTAGATAAATAATTTAATCGCTGAATACTTATAAAACAGATAAGTATTTATGCCCAAAAATTAAGGGTAAGAAATAAAACTTTCTGTTGAATTTATTGCACAGCATGGCATCTGACAGAAGTTTTCGAGTTGATGAAGTAAAAAATTCTGGGACAGTAGGGATTAGGCACTGGGAAAAGAGATTAATATTAAAACTGTACCTCACTATTCGTGCAAAGTGCGGTAAAATTTAATACCTATAATTAGTAATTGTTTACTGGTAACTCAATACAGGTCAGTAATTTTATATATAATTACTTTCCCCAGTCGAATCAGATAGTAAAATTAGATAAAGGGTGTATTTGGAGTAACTTAAGTTCTGCAAAAATATAGATACTGCAAGATGTTTAAAGATGATAAAAAAATGCTAAAATCACAAAAGCCCATAACTCCTGATGTTCAAAAAAGTAAATTAGATCAACGTGCTCCTAACAGAATTGTTAGTCTTAGCCGTGGTATTAGGATTGTCTGGTTGCGTACAATTTTATTTGTATTTATAGATGCAATTTTAGTATCTCTTGGTTGGAAAACTGCTCAGTGGATTAGCAATAATAAAGATACCTTGAAAGCAATCCCATCTTTTGATTTAGTTGGAGATACTGCTTCTAGACCAGGATTTTTACTACCAATTTTACTAATTACACTAAATAGTATTGCTGCTGCTGGATTGTATGGTGAGCGGGAAAATCGTCGTCAATATTTTAGGTTAATCAAAAGTCTTACCTTTGCCCAAGTAATCATACTATTCCTAGCTTTTATCTATGAACCAGGGGTAATTTTTTCTCGCTCTACCTTTCTACTAGCATGGTTCTTTAATCTGATATTTCTATTGGCAGGTCGTTTAATTGCAGAAGTAACTATTACAATTATTCGCAAACAAAGTAATCTCAGTCACAAAATTTTTTTAGTTGGTACTTCCCAAGATACTTTAGTGGCAAAAATTGCTCTGAAGTTAGTCAGTAATAAAGAATATGAAATCTTAGGGCAAGTAGATTTATCTACCAAAGAAAATAACTGTCGCTGGCAAGAGATTTTACAAGAGATATATGAGAAAGGAGTGGGAGAAATTTTTGTCTGTTCTTGGCGCTCAATTCCAGACCACATGGAATTTTGTTGGAGTGTAAAAACAGCAGGTATTCATCTACGGATTTTACCAGTTGGTTTAAGTATTCCCACTCAAATACCCAAAATAGAGATGATTGGTGGGATACCTACAATTCATTTAAGTCCGCCAGCAATTGTAGGTGTTGATTATTGGATAAAGCGTAGTTTTGATTTAGTTTCTTCAGGTCTGTTTATTTTGTTAGCTGCTCCTCTACTATTATTCATTGCAGCTCTAATTTACCTAGATTCTCCAGGACCAATATTTTATAAACAAATTCGCATGGGTTTGAGAGGGCGACATTTTAAAGTTTGGAAATTTCGTACGATGGTTGTCAATGCCGATCAATTAATCAAAGAGTTGGAGGCGAAAAATGAAACTAAAGATGGTGTGCTATTCAAGATGAAAGAAGACCCACGCATTACTAAAGTTGGCAAGTTTCTCCGGCGCTATAGTATTGACGAACTGCCTCAATTGATTAATGTGGTGAAAGGCAATATGAGTTTAGTCGGACCACGACCTCTACCCCTACGAGATGTTGAATGTTTTAAACCACACCATTTTGCACGACAAAATGTTCTGCCAGGAATTACAGGTTTGTGGCAGGTATCGGGTCGCTCAAATATTCTTGATTTTGAGAATGCCTTCCGCCTAGATATGACTTATATAAATAATTGGTCTCTGGCAATGGATTTCCAGATTTTACTAAAGACAGTCAAGGTTGTTTTGGGTAAAGAAGGGGCATATTAAGAAACCTCTTGAATTAGCTGCTCAATATTTTTCTTCTTAATTTTCCACATTTCCTCTTCTTCCCAAATCCACATAGTGTTTACACGCTCGATTTTACCATCGAAGTTAAATACTGTTGCCGTTGCTAAGGTCTCAATCCAGACTGTTGCTCCACAAGAGTGAGGCTTTTCTGGTCGATAAACGATTTTACAAGGACCGTGAATCTCTATTTCGTGACCTTTGGCTAAATTCTTAGAACCTCTTTTGACAGACATCACATCAAGATCGGTATTTTTCTCCTTTTTATTGGTAGCAATACTATTTCGATCAAAATGAATAGTATTTTTACCACAATGTCTATAGGAATGCCAATTTGGTTTAGGACCACGTTTCCTGCTGGAGATTCTTGGCATTCCTTTATATAGAGGAATTACCCAAGTCCTGCCATTAATTTTTCTGGCTCCTTGAATCCTACCTTCTTTGATTAAAACTCGGACTCTTTGAGCAGAAATATTTAATAGAGAAGCAGCTTCTGTTGTACCAACAAACATAAACATATTTTTTTTCCTGAAAATATATGAGGCAATATGGAATGGTGCTTAATAAAATGAAAAGACTATTTCTCTATACGCAATAGTAAAAATAAAAATTCTATCCTGACTGGAATCTCTACAAATTCAAGGATTTTACTTACACTGAGATTGGTAGAAAATTTCTGAGCATCTGATTTGGGAATGTAGATATTCTTAGATGTAACTTTACAGTTTTCATTAGAGCTTAAGAAAATGAAAATACTATTTCTCCATCGCAATAGTGAAAATAAAAATTCTATCCTGACTGGAATCTCTACAAATTCAAGGATTTTACTTACATTGAGATTGGTAGAAAATTTCTGAGCATCTGATTTGGAAATGTAGATATTCTCAGATGTAACTTTACAGTTTTCATTAGAGCTTAAGAAAATGAAAATACTATTTCTCTATACGCAATAGTGAAAATTATATCATTTCTGATATGGGTATATTTGATTACCATCTCCTCGCTCCCCATCATAAAGATTACAGCAAACTTTTTGAGATTTGCCAATAAAATCCCCATCCAGGCAAAAAGAATTGAAAAACTTCACAACCTAAGAAAAATTTTTTTTTAAAGGAGTCTTGAGAGGGAGTAACCTCATTAGCTGAAGCGATAAAAGAATTAGATACAGAGGATTCAACAACACATAACGTTGCCAAAGACGATTTGGCTCTTGTAGCAAACGAAAAAGCCACTCCAAACCAAACTTTTGCATCCAAGGTGGAGCCTGGGGAACATTACCAGCATGAAAATCAAAAGCAGCACCCACACAAACTAAAGCAGAATCTAACTTTTGACTTTTTTCAAAAGCCCAAGCTTCTTGTCGGGGGCAACCTAAACCAATAAATACTATACCTGCCCCTGAGTCTTTAATTTGTTGAATATATTTAGTATCTTCCTCTGGAGTTAGAGGGCGAAATGGTGGAGAAATAGTTCCCGCAATAATTAGGTTAGGAAATTTGTCTTGGAGATTTTGCTGCAAACTTTCCAAAACTTGGGGAGTTGAGCCATAGAGAAAAATACTGATATTTTCATTAGCTGCCGCAGTACAAAGATGTAACATTAACGTCGGACCATAAACCCGATCGCTCAGATGAGGTCGATCGGGTTTGCGTAATAAATTCATCGCCCAACGTACAGGTTGACCATCAGGAACAACCAGAGTAAATTGATTCAGGCGATCGCCATGACCTTTTGAGTCGAGATAACCAGTCATAATTCCATGCACTGGCGTCGGAGCAACAGTACAAGATTGTCGTAGTTTAGCAGAGTTAATAATAAATTCTGTACAGTCGTAGTAATTTGTGTGACTAACTCCTATACCTAAAACACTGGTTTTATTTGGAGGAGTTAAAGAAGGTAGGTAGTTTGTCATTTTTTTATCTATTTAATTAGGGTTTGGTGAAAAAGTATGAGTGGTAGGGGTAGGAGTCAGGATAAATGGAATTTAGAGGAGGTAGGAGCAAGAATTGTCCCTTAATTTTTCTGCCATAGTGAGCCTTTAATGCTCAATTTTTGAACTTGAGAGGCTTAAAAAGGCTAAAATCTTTATCTGTAAAGGCTTTGATATTTAATCAGCCAGCCCTAATTAGGTTAATTAAGTTGATTTTGAGCAGTGATTAGTACACATATAATCTGCAAATATGCCGGACAATTTGCAAGATAATATTTAGTCAAATTTCCCAGTTATAAATTTACGATAAAAATCAAGATATTGGTCGGCTATGTTAGCTTTTGCAAAGCGCAAATCATTTGTTTTTGACTTAATTTTATGCTGATTATAGGCATCAATAATAGCTGTAGATAAATTTTTCACAACTTCTCCTTCCAGACTAAAGTAAATACAATCTGAATTACCTACTTCCTTCAAAATTGGAATATCAGAACAAACTATTTGACAGGAAAAATATAAAGCTTCTACTAAAGGCAAGCAAAATCCTTCACTAGCAGAAGGGCAAACAAATAACTCACAATTTTGATATAACCAGCATAATTCTGGGTCTGATAAAGATGAGCTAAAGATTACAGATTTTTCCAATGAAAGATTATTAACTAATTGTAGTAATCTTTGAGTTTCAGGACCTTCGCTACCAACAATAATTAATTTAGTTATCGAATCAATTTGCAAATTCTGAATTAATAAACCATATGCTTGTACTAATAAATCTAAGTTTTTATTTTTTCTATGTTGAGCAACAGCCAAAATAAAAGGAGTATTTTCTATTATATTTGGCGATTGAGATTGGGTGTTTTGAAAATCAACATAGTTATAAATTACTGTAGGTAATTTTTGCTGGTAAATCTGAGGAAAATAATATTTTAATCTGGATAAAGTAACTTGAGAAACACAAGTTATACCATCAGCATTTTTGACACATATTTGAGTGAATAATTGATTAAATATATAATTAGGAAATCCAAAATTTTCTGGATTATCAAAGGGATAAAAATCGTGTATAGTTGCTACTACAGGGCAGGGAAAGATAAATCTAAAAAATGGTATAGGAAAAGAGACATGAACTAGGTCAGCATTGAGAATTTTTGTTAATTTAGGCAGTTGAGAAATAAACCATATATTTCTATAAATGGAGCTATTTTTAATATTTACTGGATAAATTTTGATTTTTTCTGAATCAATTTGAAAATCTTCAAGAAAATATTTTTCCTGCCAACTGCCTAAAACTAAAGTAATTCTAGAAATTTGCTCAATCTCATCTAAACATTTAGCTAAATTAGCAGCATATCTACAAATACCACTAGGGCGATCGAACCGACTAAGAGCTAAGATTAAGATGTGCATAGAATAATGGATAATGGATAATGGATAATGGATAATTGGTAATTGATAATTAGGGTTTGCCGATTAAATCTAAAAAGATTGATATATAGAGGTTTTAACCTTTTTAAGTCTGGAAAAAGTATAAGATTTTCATTTCTTAGTATCTAAAAAAGTTAGGATTTTGGTTGACGCAAGGCAGAAAAATCAAGAGATAATTCTGTCTCCTTTCTCCTAACTCATTCCCTACTACTCCTGACTCCTGACTCCTCCCCTCACTCATAAAACTTTTTGAGCGCAAACCCTAATTAGGGTTTGCCGATTAAATCTAAAAAGATTGATATCTAGAGGTTTTAACCTTTTTAAGTCTGGAAAAAGTACCTGGTTTTCAGCTCTTCATGGTCAAAAAAGAGCGCATTTTGAGCAAGATAAGATAGGGGGAGAAAATCAAGGGAGGATTATTCTGACTACTTCCTGTATAATTCCCATTACTTCTTAATTCTGGATTCTGGATTCTGACTCCTCCCCTTACAAAGAGACTTTCCATACGCAAGCCCTAATTGGTAAAGAGGATTGAACCAAGAGCGGAAATATTATCAATTATCCATTAAAATTCA
>NZ_JAAHGT010000564.1 GCF_010672385.1 Okeania sp. SIO2F4 | reverse complement strand
CAATCAGGGCGAAAGCTTCTGCTGGGATAGCATACAAATTGAATGGGTTCGATGCCCATTCAATTGGCCGCCGATTCATCTCACACCAAATTTTAAATTATGGTGTGAGGCTTCTCGACAGTTTAGCTAACTCAACTGCACAACAGCTTGCTCATTTAACAAAGTTTCATTTGTCAATAAATCTTCCACCGTTATTCTCAAAAACCTAGACTCATCTACCCAAAACAAAACCTTAATTCGATCGCTTCCTGGATTTCCTGGAGGATTTAATTGAGCAATACTACGACCTCCCTCTCTATCATTTAAAGGCTGTACTGAAGTTTGTTCTCCAGATATTTTTCTAGTAATCAGGCGATCGCCGTCAAAGTAAACTTCTGTACCCCCAGACTCACTACCCAATTCTCCTAAAATTAATTCTATACTTGGCTGACTATTTACCGAAGCACCTAATACTAATTCCACAGAATTAGTCATAGGATATGGTTGACCAGATTTTATTAATGGATGCCAACTATGAGCATTTTTCCTTCTATCCCAATAGCGGATACCATAACTGTGATACAAAAAATCTTTAACCTCTACTCCTTGAGTTAATTGCAACGCTCCCTGAGAAATTGCCTCAAAAGGTTTTTCGCAACGAATTTTTCCAGCATCAAAATATTCCTTTACCCATCTCTGTACTGCCGGAATTTGTACCGTACCTCCCACCAACAAAACAGCATCAATTTCTGATAATTCTATTCCTTGTCTTTTTGCCTGCTGTAAAACCTGATTCATAGAATTATCGAGACTGGCAAAAAATCCATTTTCCCTGAGAATTTCCTCAAAGCCATCCCGCCCTAATTCCAACTCATAACTTTCCAAAGTTTCATCATCAAAAAAAACTTCCGTCGCCTCTTGCTGTAAAGATAATTGAATTTTTAACTTTTCTGCTAAACGAGTAGTCAAAGGAGTCTTTTCAATACCTTGATTTTTGACAAAATAATCCACCAACCAATTATCAATATCCGAACCTCCTAAATTCTGTCCTGCTTTTGCCAAAACCCTCGCCGTTTTAGGCTTTTGATTTGAACTTTGACCAAAAGATTTTTCACCCCATTTCAAAATAAAACCCAAAGGTTGTTTTTGCAGCGAATTATCTAACCTAACCAAAGATAAATCTAAAGTTCCCCCACCAAAATCAACCACTAATAAAATTTCTGCCTCTCCCATCCCATAACCCAAAGCTGCGGCAGTAGGTTCATCAATCATTTGTACCTGTTCAACTTCTAAAGACTGACAAACTTCTCCCAACCAATTACGATAAGCTTCAAAACTATCAACTGGAACAGTAAAAATTAAAGATTCTACAGGCAAAGGAACATTCCGAATACCCGCTATAACTTCTTCTAAAAATAATTTTCCTACCTGTTCAAAAGAAGTAATTTGACCGTCAAGTTCAGGCAAAAATCCTTGAATATTTGCACCAATACCTCGTTTAAAATTACGAAAAAATCTAGAGTCTGTACTAACATCGAAACCTTTATCTCTAACTTGTTGACCTATTACAACTTTTTTTTCAGCAGCATTTTCCACATAGACTAAGCTAGGAATCAAAGGTGGATTTTGCCCAGAAATAATTGATAAGTTTGGTAACTTAATAGTTTCTGGTTGTTGAGTTGTTTGATTCCAACGAGAGATTACAGTGTTACTTGTTCCGAAGTCTATAGCTATAGTCATTTAGTTATTTAAGTTAAATATTCTATATTTTGAGAATTATAGAGGATTGGTTGACAAACAAAAATTTGACATGATATTGTAAGTATAATGGAGAAGGTGCGCTCATATATACTCAAATTAGATTTTGCCAAAAACCTAAAAATGAAGAGTGAGAGTTAGCCATTGATTAAAATCAATGGTCGCCCTTCCGCAACGGGTTTTCACCCGTCATTATTCTTAACAAGAAAAATTCTTTATGTTAATCTAAAAGCAAGGAGGTGGTGTAAATTGTATGGATGTCAACAGCACTTGATTCAAGAAGCTCCAGAAATCATGGCAATTCTTGAATATATCTGTTTAGAAGCCAACAGGCTAACAAACTGCGGGATATATTATTGCCGTCAAATGCTGTTTAAAGCGGGAATATTTCTAACAAGAGGCGCTCTTGATCGGGAATTAAAAAGCAACATCCACTTCAAGGCAATGCGGTCAGCTTGCGCTCAACAGACATTGCATGGTGTGATTGAGTCGTTTAATTCGTATAAAGCGTTATTAAAACTGTACAAGGAGGAAAAATTACACTTTAGACCGAAGCCACCAAGTTATAGAAAGAAAGGTGGAATGGCAGTTGTGAGTTATCCTTCTCGATGGGTTAAATTGATTGATGGCTCTGTTGGTATGCGTTCCCTAGGCGAGACCCACCCCCAACCCCTCCAAGGAGGGGAGGATTCACCGTGGTCGCACCGCTATTTAAAATTTCCTCTCGGAAATCAAGTTAAAGCATGGTTCGGGATTGACCATTTTCTCTTACCAATGCCTTCTAATCTGGATTACAAATCAATCAAACAGTATCGCATCCTTCCCAGAAATGGATGTTTCTATATTGAGTTTGTTTACCAGCAGCCGGAAATTGAACCCATTGAAGCCAATAACAACGTTTTGGGAATTGACCCCGGTTTGAATAATTGGATAACTGGAGTTTCCAACACGGGAAAGTCATTCATTATTGACGGAAAAAAGGTTAAATCCCAGAACCAGTGGTACAACAAGCAAGTGGCTAAGATCAAGAGGGGAAAACCACAAGATTACTGGGATGAGGAACTCGCTGAATTGACCGAAAAGCGCAACCGTCAAATGAGAGATAACATCAATAAAGCCGCTAGGTTGATTATTAATTGGTGTCTCGCTAACAATGTCAGCAATATTGTCTTTGGTTGGAATCAGTTCAATAAAGACGGGATTAACATTGGCAAAAAGAATAATCAGGAGTTTGTGCAAATTCCCACAGCTAAACTGAAAGAGAGAGTTTCTCAACTTGGTCAGCAGTACGGGATTAACTTTATTGATACAGAGGAGAGCTATACCAGTCAAGCCAGTTTTCTAGATGATGATTTTCTGCCTAAATACGGTGAAAAACCCGAACGGTGGGAAGCATCAGGAAGGCGAGTAGAAAGAGGCTTGTATTGTTCTTCTAATGGCAGTTTAATTAATGCTGATTGTAATGGGGCTGCTAATATTATCAAGAAGGTAAGGACACAGTTAAATTTGGATTTAACCAAGGTCTGTAGGGGAGTTTTGACTCTGCCAAAACGATATTTTTTGGATTCTCTTTCTAAAAAATATTGTAAGCATTCCGAGCGGGTTGAAACCGCGCTCGGAATATCCGCTTAGAATCCGCGTCTTTTTAAAGCGCGGAGAAGTCAAGAATAAAACTAGAAGACAAATATTGATATTGGAAGGTTTGGCAGGAGGTGGGTTTGTCGCAGCAATGTTAACTAAAGGTTTGTCGGATAGAACACCTCCAGAAAATATTTCTACTTCCCAACCAACTTCAGAACCTCCCCCTCCACTATTAACATTAGGAAGTTTGGCAGTAGGTGGGTTTGTCGCAGCAATGTTAACTAAATATTTGTGGAGTAGAACACCTCTAGAAAATATTTCTACTTCCCAACCAACTCCTGAACCAATACCAGAACCTCCCCCTCCACCACAACCAACCCCAGAACCTACCCCTCCACCACAACCAAAATTTCCCATTCAGACATTTACTACCCTCACAGTTAACAGGAGAGGAGAAATAATAAGTCGCCGTAAAGGTAAAGCAGAAGTAATGACAGAAAACCTCGGCAATGGAGTCTCCCTAGAAATGGTAAAAATTCCTGGAGGTAGATTTCTTATGGGTTCTCCAGAGACAGAAGAAGAGAGAAGAGATATAGATCGTCAAAGTCCGCAACATTATGTGGATGTGTCTGAATTTTTCATGGGAAAGTATCCAGTCACTCAAACACAATGGCAAGCAGTTATGGGAAATAATCCTTCCTATTTTAAAGGTGCAAACCGTCCTGTAGAATAAGTAAGTTGGAGAGACGCGACAAAATTTTGTCAGAAACTCTCAGAAATAACAGGTAAAAAATACAGTTTACCCAGTGAGAGTCAGTGGGAATATGCGCGCCCGTGCAGGAACAACAACACCATTTTATTTTGGCGAAACTATAACGTCTGAGTTAGTTAACTATAATGCCAACTATACTTATGCTGATGAACCGGAAGGAGAATTTCGTCAAGAAACAACAGATGTGGGAATTTTTCCACCCAATAGTTTTGGTTTGTACGATATGCACGGGAATCTCTGGGAATGGTGCACTGATGATTGGCATCCTAACTATGAAGGTGTACCTACAGATGGCAGTTTTTGGTTAGATGGAAATAAAAATTTTTCACCGCTGCGGGGGGGGTTCCTGGCTCAAGTATCCTAATATTTGCCGTTCCGCGATTCGCGACGTCAGCTATAGGCGCGACAACCTCCACGACTATATTGGTTTTCCTGTAGTATGCGATGGCGGGAGAACTCTTTAACCCTTTTCTCTTTTCCTCTTTTCCCTCTTTTTCTTTTCTCTTTTCCCTCCCGCGAATTAATCCGTACATCCGTGCCATAATCCGTGTGAGCGGAAGTCAGGGCAAGACAAGGATTTTGCCACAGATGCACGGATCAGAAGATTTGCATTCTGTGAAGCTCAAAAAAAAAATCCGCGACGAAAGGAATTTGCCCTTGCCAGCAGAAATTTTTTCTGATACAATTTATTTAGTTGGTGTCGATCGCCAATATTTATGACTTTTTATTCAACGCAGCAAAAACAAGTCACAAGCAAATGAGTCATATCCAAACTTTAAATCTTCCCTCTTTAATCTCTGTATTTTTTCCGCTCGTTCCTCAACTTTAGCGATCGCCTAATTCAATATAATCCTAACAACTTCAAAATTACCTAAATCCCAAACAACCGGGAAAAAAGTCAGGGTAAGACAAAGATTTTGCCACAGATGCACAGGTCATAAAATTTGCATTTTGTGAAGCTCTAACGAAAAAAATCAGCGACGAAAAGAATTTCCCCTTGCCAGCAGAAATTTTTTCTGATACAATTTATTTAGTGAGTCTCGCTCGCCCCTACGCATGACTGTTTATTCAACGCAACAAAAACAAGCCACAAGCAAATGAGTCATGTCCAAACTTTAAATCTTCCCTCTTTAATCTCTGTATTTTTTTCAGATCGTTCCTTAACTTTAGCGATCGCTGAAGTGAAAAGTTTTAATTATTAACATCAGATTATAGTTTTAAAATTTAAAATTTTGTCATCAATCTCTAACAAAAAACAGCAAAAAAAGCCCAAATTAGCCAACAGAATTTCAATAGTTTCAGCCTTTTTGTGATAAAATCAAGAAATTATAATCCAGGGGTAATTATTACCCAATAGAAATTTTCAGCCCAAAACCCTAATTATTTCGTTCTTTAAGTAAGCGATCGCCTCTTCTTTATTTGAACATGACGAACTAATTTTCCTCAACTAGTCTAACAGTAGTTTGACGTATTTATAAATATATGGTAAGCAAAAAAATACTAAACTAGACCGAGAATAAGAATAAAAATTTTCTTATCTACCGATCGACTTAACTCCAAAAAAATATATCAAATCGGCTTAATTAGGTATAAAAAATTTGGCATTGCTCAATTAAAGTATGAAAGTAGGTTTATAGGGAATAGGGAATAGGGAATAGGGAACAGGGAACAGGGAACAGTTAATATTAACAAGTAGTTCAAACCATCCAAAATACAAAATTCCAAATACAAAATGATTAAATCATACCCAGAATCAGCAACGCCAAAAATTTTTCATCTTCAGCAAAGAGCAAATCTTTCTAAATTATCTTCGCTTCTAACTCCTGTAGAGGCGAATGGTAATTCGCCCCTACGACTCCTGTCCTAGATTAACTTTCTAAATATACCGATGCTACCAGATTTGATATTAGACATCTATTACCATTTTAAAAAAAGAATGTTACGAATAGTTTGGTCAACAAAAATGGTTAGAGTCAGATGTATATTTAGTATAATCGAATTATTTTAGAGCTGATTCATTAAGAAAATCTAAAGAAAGCTACATAAGAGTGAAACATAGTTTTATGATCAATGATATTGTGGATATAATTGTGACTAATGAGCCGTATACCTGCGCTCGCTAACCCTCAACGTAAGCCATACCCAAGTTATCTGAGTGATTTAGAGTGGGAAATACTCAAGCCTTTGCTACCTAAACCAAAAGGGTTTGGTCATCCCATTGAAGTGG
>NZ_JAAHGT010000563.1 GCF_010672385.1 Okeania sp. SIO2F4 | reverse complement strand
GGAAGAATAATTGATAATTTCTGGATAATAATTGATTTTATTTTGTATTTTTGGAGATGTCTAATGAACAATTAATAATTAATAATTACCCCTTCTTAAAACGGATAGGATTGACTAAAAGGAAAATTTTTGATTTATCCCCTTAAAAGGGGAGGCTTTAAACCTGAATTGTTGAATGAATAATTGACTATCAACTCTTAATTATTAATTATTAATTATTAATTATATCATGTCCGGATAATTAGCGATCAAAAAAACTTTCTTCTTTTTATACTTTCAGAATCCTCTCTTCCCTCCTGAGGACTGAGGACTGAGGACTGAGGACTCCCTCGTTTATTTATAACTATTCAACCGGACATAATATTATTCGGTAATCACGAGCCAGTAAAACAACGAGGAATGATGTTATTTGGGTTGCCATAGTAATCAAGAATCTCGTGAGTCCGCAGCACCATCGACTCCATTAAAATTCCCATGTTCTTCTTCACCGTCAATTGTTCTTCCGGTGACACATAGGACACCTCTGCCAGCAGAACTTCTGTGATTTGTTCGTGTCCCCCCTCATCATTGATGGAAGCATGCAGCAGGATGGGTTTATAGAATTCAGACGGTAGATCCTCCGCTTGACAATGCTCTTTAAACAACTCGTGGAACTTCTTGTCGTCTTCTTCAAATAGCATCAGTGCCGCTTTAAAACTCAGAGGATGCCGCGAAGCAAAAACTCCTAGGGTAGCGCAGAGTGCAAAGGTCATGGGGAGTGGCTGCATCTGTTTGAGTTGCTCCCCCTCAATTCCCACACTCTTTAAAGAATTTTCAATCAAACGGTCGTGGTGCAACTCACAGACAAAGAATTCCTGGAGAAGTTTTTGCGTCCTCGGTGATTCGTAATTGCCTAAGGAGGGAGCCAACAGTCTTGGGCAGAGATGAGTGACGTGGTAGGATTCCAAAGCATAGCCAATCAACTGATTTCTGGAGAGCGTTCCCTCAGCCATCTTCTCCAAGAAGGGAGAAGGGGGAAATCGCCTCTTGAGGCGCCCCAGGAATCGGGATAGTTCTCGGTAGAACTGGCGTCCAGTCACCCCAGGGGATTCCACTTCCCTCTGGTTTTCGGTTAGCATACCACGGCGGTGGAACTCGGCAAGCAGTTCTGGGATCTGCTCTCGAATTCCCGGACAAGCTTGAGCTAATTGCTCTGACGACATTCCACCAAGCTGCAACAGTCTTAACAGTTGAGCTGTCTCCTGTTGGTCTTCAGGTGGAAAATTGATGGAGCACCCTTGGTCGCGATAGCGAATTTCAACGCCAGTATCCTTAAATTTAAAAAGTACCCCATCTTTGAATAGTGGCTGTTGGTATAAAACTTTCGTCAATGACATAATTCCTTCCCTCTGTTAAATTGCCGAAACTCGTCGCAGTAAATGAGTAGTGGACGAGTAGTACTGACCTATAGCTCTATGGAAATTATCATACATTTCAATAAATAGGTAAGTTTGCCCCCTGAACCGCTGTCTCGTTTCTCGGTCGATGTGGGGAATTTCTTGAAAGATGCGACGGGTTAAGTTTTCCTGTTCCCGTTTGAGCTTAGTGTTGACCAGTTGTCTCATCGGGTCGATAAAGCCAGAATCTAGTTCAAGCTCCTCACAGGTTCTAAGATAGAGCTGGAAATTTTTGAAAGTTCTATCTGCCAACACTCCCAGGGTACTAAGAAAAAAAAGTGGCTCAAAGTTTGCCCAAAATGCCAAACCATTACACATGGCCATGGTTTCTGGGAGTGGCATTGTGTCTGTGAGTTCTTCATGGCTAATGCCAATGACATTAAGTGCTTCGATGACCAGTTTATCTTGCCCGTATTCTTGAGAGTAGAATTCATTGAGCAAATATCGAATTTTTGTAGAGCTTTGGAATCCCAGTACAGGAGACTGAAAACAGCGCTTTAGAGACAAAAAGTGATAATTCTCGATCGCAAAGCCATACAAAATATTGATTGGCAGTTCAGGTGCTGTTGAGTTGATTAATTTCCAAAACGGATTTTCCTCAACGCTCTTGTCGAGCAATTCATTAGTTAAATCCTCTAATTCCAGCAGGGTATCGATCCCTGAATGAACTCTCAACTGGGCAACGTCATCGAGCAATCCCTGCTCGTCTAAGTTACGCACGATAGTATTAATAACTTCAGGGCGATCGGGAGATAACTTCTGTTGGAGTTCGCTCAGAGTTTTGGTTCCGTCCATCAAGGAGAAAAGTTTCTGCAAAACTTCTCCTGATTGACCGTTAATCTGGAACTCAAAATCTCGACCATCCTGAGAAAGAATAATCCGATCGCTATAGATATTCACTTTACAGGCTAATCGAGGACGCAGTACTGGTTGGCTTTGCGTATCTTTTCCCTGAAAGCCTTGATTATGCAGTTGCATATCTAAATTTGAGGCAACGCTTCCCATAACATTTTCCTT
Source organism: Okeania sp. SIO2F4 (assembly GCF_010672385.1). GTDB lineage: Bacteria > Cyanobacteriota > Cyanobacteriia > Cyanobacteriales > Microcoleaceae > Trichodesmium. The sequence continues at coordinate 3,869 of NZ_JAAHGT010000563.1, read as the reverse complement.
AATATCGGGGGTAAAAACAGAAACTGAAATCTTAACTAAATATACTTAAACTTACCAGGACTTACGCTCCAAGCGCCATATCTTGTAGGGGCATCTATGCGAATCGCCCCTACATATGGCGTATAATTCCATATTTTGCGTAAGTCCTGCTTACTTTTCTCTTGGTCGATTGGATATGGCGTTTAGCGTTCCGCACAACGCGCCTTTTTCATGTCGCGTTTGCGCAATTATTCCGTAGGAAAGCGAAACGCCATCCCATCCTAGGTCATACTCCACTTTCCGACCCCTTTTTCAAATTTTTTAGTAGTAAATGGCAAAGCTTATGTTATACTTAAATCAGTAGGTGGAGTTCCCGCCGATTTGAAGCCTGCTCTTGAAGATAAGTTACAGCCCATGAGGCAGTGGTATATGCGTGAAGCACCGAAGCTTGTCTCCAGAGCTGCTAACCTCGGCGCAGGGTAAGTTTGGGTAAGTTCAGCAGAACGGATTATAGGTTTACACACCCAGTGAATTACTGCTTATCATCTCTGCCCGATAGATAAGCAGTTTCCTGATTCAACGAAACCTGACGTATTCTGCTTGGCACGCTCAGTTCCACGCGCCTACGGCTACCGCAAGTTAGTCTTAGGAGCCATGTAAAAATAAGTTGTACAAATTTGATTTTAGATAAATTGTGAAATTTAGCTTCCATAAAAAAAACTGTTCAGGTTATTTTTACACGAGTCCTTACTGTATTCCATACAGGAAATTTAGAGGACGACAGCACACCAAGGTAGCTGTAGCTTCCCGCCCTTAGTGGGATATGGACGACAATACGGCAGGGGGTATGGACGGCAATACGGCAGGGGGTAAGGTTTAATGGGACCAGGCTCTACTGGATAAATTAGCTTCTCTTTGATAGAGATATCTACCTTCTCTATAGAGATATCTTCGATAGGGAACTCTACAGACAAACCCCCTTGGATGGAGAAAACTTCCTCAGTGTTTAGTTCTTCGAGATTGTCAAGGTTCTCGATTTTCAGACGCTTGTTTGTCATAATTTTTTTACCTCTTCAGTTTGTTTCAGTGAGAATTAGACTTGAATTTTCTCATTTGATGACCATTGTCTTATATTATTTCTAATATGTCTCGCCAATTTGGCATAAAATCTAGAGGTGCGATGTAGAAAATTGGGTAGTGCCTGTGCGAAAGTGTGGGAATGATCGGATGAATATTGTCCCTAAATAGTTGAAACGATCGTGGAATTTCCTCTGTGCAGTAATCACAAAACTCGGGTATCATGGAAATATCAGCAAAAGAAGTCAACGATATTATTGTCCAGAATGCCAACAAACTTTTCCTGCGGAATTTGGTATACTTAAAATTGGGGTGGGTATGAGCGAGTTTTACCTCCATAAGTTCAGCAGATCATAGGGAAAGACCAAACACAGCAGTTAGAGCGAACGAATGGCATTTGAGGAGAGCAGACACGAAGGTGGTATTGCCGACAGAACAAATTTGCTAAAATTTGGAAGCAGACTGAAGCCACAGTAAGGTTGTTAGTCAGCTATTTCAATTGGATTTGGATTCATAGTTGTAAACGAAATACAGCAGCACAAAGAGCAGGATTAGCGTTGGCGGAGAAAGTGCGGCAGCTAGATAGCACCCTGGAGTTAGAACGACAGGGGAAAATAAAATTTGAGGGAATATTTTTCTCTATTCCTGATTCCCTTTTTTTTCTGTAAATATCTTTTTTGAATTTGGTATTAGCTCGTTGAAAGAGTCTATCCCACAAAGGATGATTTTTGGGGATTTCACGATTTTTATATTACCTAAATATAAGGGTTTCAAGAATAGTCGGATAGGTTCAATTCAACTCCGAACTGCTCTCAAAGAGAAAAGTGGGAGTTCGCACATTGATGCTCAATTTTTTTTGTATCTATTATTGTCAACATGTTAATTATTTCCATTGAACTTCATCGCACACCTATCTGTGAATTTAACACTCAATAAATTAACCCAGTAAAATTAAAATCTAGTTCAACAATTAATAATTAATAATTAATAATTAATAATTACCTCTCCTGGAAAACAGATAGGATTGACTAATCATGAAAAATTTTTCAAGTTTTTCCACGGCGAGTGAGAGGCTTTAAAACTTAATTATTCGGTAAAATATTTAATGATAGATTGATTGTCAAAATAACTCAAAAGAATAATAACATAGCAAAAAGCTAAACATGATAAAATAAATAACTAAAGGAGTTTCCGAGGATAATACAAATGGCTGTAAAACTGCAAAAACCAATTTTAGTAGGTGGCATAGGATTATCTCTACTGTTATGGTTATTAGATAGTGTCCAAAATTCTGTGGCAGAATTCGGTGGAACTGCTATGTTAGGAATTATGGCAGCAAGTCTGGGGGTTTGGTTATTAAAAAGACCAAAATCTCTAGCGCCCCAAAAACAAACTATAATCCCATCAACAACAAAAGAAGTTGCCCAAGAGGCGATCGCAACCTTAACTACTACTATAGATAAGCTTGCTTTGGAAGTGGAAGGTATTAATAAGTCTGAAAAAGTAACTAATGATATTAGTCAACTACGCCAAAAAGTAGTAACTCTTACTCAGGAATTAGAAAGAGAAGAATTAAGTATAGTTATTACGGGTAATCAGGGAGTTGGTAAAAGTGCTTTGACTGAAATATTAAAGTCTCAGTGGATATCTACAAATTCTCCAAAAGTAGAAGTTACTGATATAACTTGGCAGTCAGAATGGATAACAAAAAATGAGGATGCTCAAGTTAATCCTTTATCGCCTTACGATTTGATATTATTTGTGACTACAGGTGACTTAATAGATTCAGAATTTCAAGCTTTATCAAAACTAACAACTTTCGGTCAACGTTTTATTTTGGTTTGGAATAAACAAGACTTATATTTGCCAGACCAAAAACCGCAAATTATCCAAAAAATTAAAGAGACATTATCTACCATTAACTCAGAAGAAAATTTAGTCGGAATTTCTGCTAGACCTAATTCTATTAAAGTGCGAAAATATCAGGAGGATGGCACTATTCAAGAATCTATAGAACAACCATTGCCAGAAATATCTGGATTGACACAAAAGCTGAATCAAGTATTAGAGAAGGAAAGGGAAAAATTAGTTTGGGCGACTACTAGAAGAAAAGCAGAAATAGTTAGATTAGAAGCTAAAAATATTCTCAATCAAATTAGAAGAGAACGAGCAGTTCCTGTAATTGAACAATATCAATGGATAGCTGCTGCTACAGCATTTGCTAATCCAGTTCCAGCTTTAGACCTATTAGCAACGGCAGCTATAAATTCTCAATTAATAGTAGACCTAAGTAGTATATATGAGCAAAAAATTTCCCTAGAACAAGGCAAACAAGTAGCAGGCACTATGGCAGAGTTAATGTTAAAACTTGGATTGGTAGAATTATCTACTAAAACATTAACAACTATCCTTAAAAGTAACAGTGTAACTTTTGTCGCTGGTGGTGCAATTCAAGCAGTAAGTGCTGCTTATCTAACGAGAGTAGCAGGAATTAGTTTAGTAGAATATTTTGCTACTCAAACAGATAGTAATTCTGTGAATGTTGAGAAGTTAGGGAAAATTATTCAAAGTGTATTTAGCAAAACTCAAGAAAATAATTTTTTGAAGTCTTTTGTTGCTCAGGTAATGAGTCATGTTTTGCCACAAGATAAAAAATTAGAAGTTGTTTCAACTCCAGTACAATAATATGGCAATAAATAGTAAGTACCTCTGCTAAATAATTAGTATATTGAGAATTTTTCTGAGGCGACTATATATCTGAGAAGACTCCCAGATATAAATTGAACCAAATATTTCCCTACTGCCACAGATAC
>NZ_JAAHGT010000562.1 GCF_010672385.1 Okeania sp. SIO2F4 | reverse complement strand
CCGACCAGTACGGTTTTGTTATTGAGCCCTCCATTGATATTGTCATGCCTTTTGCTTATCAAAATGGTGCTGAAATTATTACGGAGGAGGGTGAAATAAAGATTGGCCAACCGGAATTCATTGAAGCCACGGAATTCATGATGTCACTCTACCGTGATGGATACGCTACCAACCCACCCGATGTTGGGGCCGGTTGGATGGGGGACGTATTTTCTAGAAGGCAATGTGCCATGAACTATTTCCGGAGTCGGATCGTTTTCAATTATATCCTCTACTACTTCAAAAGCGATCGCTACATCTTTATTAATAGTTTGTGCTACCCCACTACCAGAAAACTCTTGTTGGTAAACTCCCAATACTTCTTGAATTGCAGTTTCGTTAGCTTCGGTATCTTCTAATAGTAAAGTGACAACTTTAGAGCGCTCGCTCAAAATGTTGCCATCCGAGTCGCGCACTCGTCCTTGAGCATCGAAGTGAGTTAAACCTATAAAACGAGATGCAATTTCATTACTGACAAAGGTTTGAAATTGCTCGTCGGAAACCTCCCCTCCGTCAAAGTTCCGACCAAAATACAAACGCCACAAATTCGCCATTTTCATATAGGGGAATAGAATAAGTGGTTAGAGCTATATCCTCACCTGCACCACGAACATCGAAATAGGGGTCGCTCCATAAAGCTTCCTCCATTTCCACAGGTACTTGATACCAAATTGCTTGAGTATAGTCAAAATTATCAGCAATATCAACTCTCTCTAATCCTGTTTCGCCTCGGAAAACAAAGGGTGAAGAACTTTCCAAATCAGGATTATAAGCTAAAGCAGTTCCGAAAACTGTAGAGTTTTCCTCATCGTTAAGGTAGTTTTCCAGAAATTCGTATACTTCATTAATTGGGGGTATAGTGGCCATTTTTATCCAGTTCTCCTTAATTATCGATTTAGATGGCTAAACCAGCTTTATCCGGAAGCTGATAATTGATTTTGAAACTATACAGTTAGATTGATTTAACAACAAGGTATCCTAGATAAAAGTTACTAACTTTAACAAATCAACTTTCAATGACTATCTCAATTCCAAACACTCCCAAACACAAGAAAGCTAGAGCGCTCAGACCAGGTGCCCGTCGCCCTGCTAAAGAACTCTGTAGTGAATGTGGTCTTTGTGATACATATTATATCCATTATGTCAAGGATGCTTGTGCATTTCTTAACCAACAATTCGACAACCTCGAACAACAAACTCACGGACGCACCCGTAACTTGGATCAGGAAAATGAAACCTATTTTGGCGTTCATCAGGATATGATGGCAGCTCGCAAAAAACAACCTATTGAAGGCGCACAATGGACTGGTATTGTGAGTACGATCGCTTGTGAAATGCTCAATCAAAATATTGTTGAGGGTGTAGTCTGCGTACAAAATACTAAGGAAGACCGCTTTCAACCAATGCCAGTTATTGCCAGGACTCCAGAGGAAGTATTGGCAGCAAAAGTTAATAAACCAACTCTTTCTCCTAATCTTTCAGTATTAGAAGAAATTGAAAAATCTGGGCTGAAAAAATTATTAGTAATAGGGGTTGGTTGTCAGATTCAAGCATTACGAGCTGTAGAAAAAAAATTAGGTTTAGAAAAGCTCTATGTTTTGGGAACTCCTTGTGTAGACAATGTGACAAGAGAGGGTTTGCAAAAGTTCTTGGAAACTACAAGTAAGTCTCCAGAAACTGTTGTGCATTATGAATTTATGCAAGATTTTCGAGTACATTTTAAACATGAGGATGGAACGATAGAAAAAGTACCATTTTTTGGTTTGAATACTAAAAAGCTGAAAGATATTTTTGCTCCTTCTTGTCTGAGTTGTTTTGACTATGTAAATGGTTTAGCAGATTTGGTAGTGGGATATATGGGAGCGCCTTTTGGTTGGCAGTGGCTTACTGTTAGAAATGAGACGGGAAAACAAATGTTAGATTTGGTGATGAATCAATTAGATACTCAACCTGTTATGTCTCAGGGAGATAGACATGAAGCTGTTCAACAAAGTATTCCAGCTTACGATAAAGCTGTTACTTTACCAATGTGGGCAGCAAAATTAATGGGAGTTGTAATTGAAAGAATTGGTCCTAAAGGTTTGGAATATGGAAAGTTTTCTATTGATTCCCATTTTACTCGCAATTATCTTTATGTAAAGCGGAATCACCCAGAAAAATTAGAGGCTCATGTGCCGGAGTTTGCTAAGAAAATTGTCGGGCAATATAAGTTGCCAGAATAATTTTTTGGTGTTGGGTTTTCAGGTAATATTTTCTCAATATCTACGTTAAGTACGTAGGGGCAAATAAACCAAACTATGTAACAAAATAGAGTATTAACAAAAACCCTTGAGATTACTTTCTTTTTAAACTATTTAGTGACAAACAAAACATGAATAGTAAAAGAATAAACAGACCTAAAGCCCTTATTAGAATTAGTTAAGATCATGTAGCAGTCAGTGTATAATTTGAGTATGATAATAACTGACTGCTATAAAATCGAGCTTAGTCCCCTGCTCAAGATAGGGGTTGAAAAGTTTTTGAGAAATGGTATTATAGCAATCCTATTTCAGTTGTAATATTTTGGTAGTAGTTAGGAGGACTGAGTCGTAGGGGCGATTCGCTCTTCGCCCCTACAGTCCTGAGAATTTTAAAGGTTTTCCGTTAATATTAACTATTCTAAAAATTTTCACACATCATTTAGGATTGCTATATATAGAATTAGGTTATACAGTGTATATTTATAATTCTATAATTACTTCAATATTCAATATTTAATCACCCCCATCTCCCTGTCCCCATATCTCCTAACAACTCTAATAAGTATTCAAGCAGATTTTATATTATGCCCTATTGGGAAGATACCTATTCATTAATGGATAATGGATAATGGATAATGGATAATTACAAGAAGGTTAAAACCGTTCGGGAATTGAATATAAGGAAATTCAAGATCACTTTTCTCTTGGTCGATTGGATATGGCGAGGAGACCTCGCCATCCCTCGACCGCTTTTTCCCCTTGAAAGGGTCGGCAAAGAAAGCTGAATTATTTAATTAATAATTATTAATTATTAATGATTCGGTAAAGTCGGCTAAAATGATTTTGTTATACCATGCATGAAAAAATAATGTTACGAATAGTAAGGGCGATAAAAATATTTTACAGGAGATATTCCTTTGACAAAAAAGATGATTTACAACCTAAAAAATGGTATTAAAGCAATTCCCAAAATGACTCCTGACTCCTGACTCCTGACTCCTAAAAAATTCTCTAGTAATTTGTAGAAAACATTTACAAGATTAGTATGGCTAATATTTATACCATTTTCAAAAAATACTGTTACAGTGTTTTATTCTGTTGATAGGAGTGTTGAAATTAATACCATAGCAACCTTTTTTGAATTTGGTATTATACCTTAATATTTCGGTAAATTTTCAGAATTTAAGAGGTATATTGTATGAATTTATGGATAATATCAAGTAACATTAATTAACCACAATGTAGGGACGTTTTGCTGACGCAAAGGTCCGCAATTCAAGTCGGCAACAGCCGTTAACGAAGTTGTGCGCCAGCAAAACGCTGGGCGACATGAAACGCATTTTTGTTATGCAACGTCCCTACGAGGTTGGGAAAAGATTTTTTATTATGTTTTTCTTTCACTATTCTCTGTTATATGTTCCCTGTTCCCTGTATCCTGACTGTAGCAATATTTTATGAAATTGGTATTAGATAATTTCAAAGTCATCTGTAATGGGAGTATCTTGAGCAGATGTAATTTCTAAAATTGCGTACTGTTGTAGTGTTTTACTTAAGTCAACAAAGTAAAGATTGCCTGTATCTTCTTCGTAGACTATATTACTAACACCATTAAATTCTCCAATGTCTTGAACTATTTGTAAGTCCGCAGTGCTACCAGAAATTATCGCATCATCTATCTGAATAATATCCCCCTGTGTAGTACCTTGGAAATTCGTGAGAGTATCAACATTTCCTGGACTATTATCAAAAATGTAAACATCCGCCCCACTCCCACCATCAATAATGTCATTACCAATACCACCAATCAAGGTGTCAGCACCTTCACCACCTCTGAGAGTATCGTCACCATTCCCACCTAGGAGGAAGTCAGCACCAATACCACCCTCTAAACAATCATTACCAATATCGCCGAATAAAATATCATTGCCATCATCACCTAATAAAAAATCATTATCAACTCCACCATCCAGGATATCATTTTCTTTTCCACCTCGGAGAGTATCCCTACCGTCTTCCCCAAAGAGGATATCATCTCCTTGGTTGCCTTGGAGAAAGTCATTAGCATCACCACCTCTAAGGGTATCATTGCCTAGATCGCCAAACAGGATATCGTCCCCTTCGTTACCTTCAACGAAGTCATTATTTTTTCCACCGAATATAGTATCATTACCGAGTCTACCAGCGATGGTATCAAGACCTTCGTTACCCTGAATATAATCATTTCCATCACCTCCATCCACTGTATCATTGTCTTGATTACCATAAATGGTGTCGTTGCCATTTCCACCAGAAAGGTTATCATTATTTTTTCCACCATAGATAATATCGTTACCATCCTCTCCTGTGATGGTATCATCGTCCCGGTTGCCCTGGAGTTCGTCGTTGCCACCCCCACCTCGGAGAACATCATTCCCGTTTTTTCCTTGAAGAAAATCATCCCCTTGACTACCTATCATTGAGTCATCACCATCTCCTCCACAGATGGTATTATCACCCTCTAAACCAACCGCTACATCATTCAGAGAACCTAGTTGGATTAGATCATTATTAATAGTGCCATTTAAGCGGTTTGGGCGATCGTTGAATCCTTCGATGATTACTGTGCCTGTATTAGCATCAACTTGTATACTTTCAGGTAAGGTAGGATTAATTATTATTTCTGACATGGTAATTTTTATTTTGTGGTTTATGTTGACTATTACTAAGTTATGAAAGAGTTGTTAAATACTCTGAGTATTTTTTGATAAAAATTGATAACTTTGACTATAAAACCCGTTTGGTATCTTCATAAATTTAGCAAGGAGACAGGAGACTCGATACTGGAGGGAAGAAGAAAAAGGGAAGATCTGGGTAGAAATAATACACAAAATTCAACACTCCACGACTATGATTTTCGGTCAAAATTGATGCGCCAAAAGACTTGAACACCATAATTATATAGATCGAACATGGGTTCTATAGATCTCAAATGGGTTCTATACATGGGCAAGAAATTGACAAAAAAATACTACGCTTTTCTGGTTTAGTATTCCTTGTTAGGGAGTTGATTTTGTTAATTTGGTTGTTATATCAAATCCGTCTGAATCGTCATAACTACGCTCGTCAAAGTGATTCTCTCTCCTCCTGAATTCAGAATTCAGGCTCCTGACTCCTTTTGACTTAACTAGTCTATGACTGTTTAACCGGATTTGATATTAGATAATAATTGCCTTACTTGACAATTTATCTGTTTGATATTAAATAAGTATTTCAACTATCTAGTTTTACTAATTTGAGTTTTTATATCAGGAAAATAATTCAAAAAATCTTGAACTTTATAATTTTATTTTTCCTGGCTTTGGACTAAGATTTTCGATAATAGTTCCTGGATATTATAGATTTACTTATGTATAGCAAATATAACTTGTATTTATCATATTTTTTTGCTAGTTTTCACTTAAGTAAAATCATTTAGTTATTGTTTAAAGTCAAAATTAAATAGTCTGAAACTCAGAATAAAGGCGTATAGTGGGGGTTCTTAAATCATCTCCAATATCAATTATTGGATAAGTTTCTCTTGCCTCTTTCTCTCAGTAAACGGAGTTGATAAATAATTTTAAAATAGAAAAAAAATTATCGATATATCCAACTGTAAAAACATCCGTAAAAATACACAAAATAGAATATTTATTTTGTTTATTGTGTCATCTCAATCTAAAAGTTTAAGTATAAAATTAAGCTTTTTTATTTCCCTGTTCCTTGTGTCGTGAATGTAGCAATATTTTAGTAAGCATTCAGCTATTAGCATTCAGCTTTTCCTGGGGAATTTTTCAACGTACAGGAATTACTAAGGTTAGCTGATGACCAATTTCCTGCACCTGGGTCATTCTACGCAAACATAAGTTTTAATTCTCTTTGGATACTAATTCCTGCTTCGGTATGATAATGAATTAATAACTCATAGCTGAAGAGCGTAGTTCCTCTACAGGAGGCTAGCTGACAGCTGACGGCTGAATGCTTACATATTTTATGAAATTGGTATAGCGTTTCTAAGCCTAAGGAGGTACA
>NZ_JAAHGT010000561.1 GCF_010672385.1 Okeania sp. SIO2F4 | reverse complement strand
TTTTCTGGGAAATTTATTTCACCAAAAGTGATTGAGATTGGAGATTTTCCTAATTCTCAAAAACTTGTTCTTAGCAAGGGGTTCAATAATTAATAATTAATAATTAACAATTAACAATTAATAATTACCTCTTCTTAAAAAGAATAGAATTGATGAAAAGAAAATTTTTTTCTTTTTTTATCCGTAAAAGGAGAGTCTTTGAACCTAAATTTTTCAGTAGAAACAGAGGCATTATTGAATTACTGTATGATTTTTCTATATTTTGAATTAGATTTATCGATTGATTATCATCATAATATCATAGCTAAGAATTAGCAACGCCCAAACAGAAGCTTAAATATGACCTAAGTATACCTAAATATACTTTCTATTAAAATTAGATTATGGTAGTATACTCAAGCTAATACCACACAAATTGTGGCTTGATTGCATAAAAGTGGTAGAAGCACGATAAAATTAGTATTTATCAAAAAATTTTATTTAAAGATAAAATATTCCACTGCATAAGGTTTCAGGATATTCGTGCCACAAAGTCAAAAATTGGAGAAAAAATATTTAACTATGGACTCTCAAGCCCAAATCCAGGAAGGAAAAAAGTCAGATGCTCAAATAGATCTGCGAGGTACTCCCTGCCCAATTAACTTTGTTAAAACAAAACTGTATCTGGAAAAGATGATGCCTGGAGAAATTTTAGAAGTGTGGCTAGACCCAGGGGAACCAATAGAGCAAGTACCTGATAGTTTGATCGTCGAAGGTTATCAAATAGAAGAAATAAAAGACCAGTCTGAATATTTTGTCCTCAAGGTGCGCTGCCCAGAAATGGTTGCATGAATTGGACTTCAGAAATAGGTGACATCTTAGAGGGTGATAATAACTGCTTAGGGACGGTTGTAGCAGTTCAAGCAAATTTTTACCAAGTTAAGATTGAAAAAAATCATAACTTAGTAAAAAATGCAAGAGAAAATTTACCTAACTTTCTTCTGTGTACCCGTAGATCCCGATTGAAAAAAATCGGCCAAAAAGTAATGGTCGGCGATCGCGTAATTATAGAAGATCCAGACTGGTCAGGTGGACGAGGTGCTATAGCTGAGGTTTTACCAAGAGAAACAGAACTTGATCGCCCTCCTATAGCTAATGCAAATCAAGTTATGTTAGTTTTTGCTTTGGCAGAACCAGATTTAGATCCTGTTTCTTTGACAAGATTTTTAGTTAAAGCAGAGTCAACAGGTTTGGAGATATGTTTGTGTTTGAGTAAATGCGATCTTGTATCTGCGACAAAAATGGAAGAATGGCGCAGTAAAATTTATGAGTGGGGTTATGAACCGTTTTTTATTAGTGTGAAAACGGAAGCAGGTTTGGGAGTAGAAAAGAATAGCTCGAATTCTCTGTGGGAAAAGTTGAGGAATAAAATTACTGTAATTTCTGGTCCGTCTGGTGTGGGAAAGTCGAGTTTAATTAATTATTTGATTCCTAATGTGAATCTACGGGTGAGTGCTGTGTCTGGAAAGTTGTCGCGGGGACGACACACTACTCGTCACGTTGAATTATTTGAGTTGCCTAATGGTGGTTTGTTAGCTGATACACCGGGTTTTAATCAACCACAATTAGATGGCGAACCTATAGAGTTGGCGTATTTGTTTCCAGAAGCTCGAAAGTATTTGGCTCAGAGGAGTTGTCAGTTTAGTGATTGTTTACATCGGGATGAACCTAACTGTGTGGTGAGGGGTGAGTGGGATAGGTATGAATATTATTTGATGTTTTTAGAAGAGGCGATCGCGCGGCAGGAAGCTTTGCAACAAAAACCTGATGCTGAGTCAAATTTGAAGGTGAAAACAAGTTCGGGTGGTAAACAAAAGTTTGAACCTAAGTTAGCTAGTAAAAAATATCGGCGTTCTTCTAGGAAAGTGGAGCATCAGCAGTTACAAGATTTGTGTGAGGAGTTGGATGAGTTTTCATAACTGGGAAATAGAAATTCAGCATGGACTCCTACACCTAGGTGCTTAATAAAATGAATCTACTATTTCTCTATCCGCAATAGTCAGAAATTTAGCATCGACTCCTACACCTAGGTGCTTGAGAAAATGAATTTACTATTTCTCTATCCGCAATAGTCAGAAATTCAGCATCGACTCCTACACCTAGGTGCTTGAGAAAATGAATCTACTATTTCTCTATCCGCAATAGTCAAAAATTCAGCATCCACTCTCAGAAGTAGGTAATCTACTATTTCCCGATACGCAATAGTCAGAAATGCAGCATCCGCTCCCAGACTTAGGTGCTTGAGAAAATGAATCTACTATTTCTCTATCCGCAATAGTCAGAAATTTAGCATCGACTCCCAGTTTTAGGTGCTTGATAAAATGAATCTACTATTTCTCTATCCGCAATACTCAAAAATTCAGCATTCACTCCCAGAGCTAGGTTGAATCTACTATTTCCCGATCCGCAATAGTCAGAAATGCAGCATCCGCTCCCAGACTTAGGTGCTTCATAAAATGAATCTACTATTTCTCTATCCGCAATAGTCAGAAATTTAGCATCGACTCCCAGTTTTAGGTTTGAGAAAATGAATCTACTATTTCTCTATCCGCAATAGTCAGAAATTCAGAATATCCACTCCCAGTTTTAGGTTTGAGAAAATGAATCTACTATTTCTCTATCCGCAATAGTCAAAAATTCAGCATTCACTCCCAGTTTTAGGTAATCTACTATTTCCTGATCCGCAATAGTCAGAAATGCAGCATCCACTACCAGAGGTAGGTGCTTGAGAAAATGAATCTACTATTTCCCGATCCGCAATAGTCAGAAATGCAGCATCCGCTACCAGAGGTAGGTGCTTGAGAAAATGAATCTACTATTTCCCGATCCGCAATAGTCAGAAATTTAGCATCGACTCCCAGTTTTAGGTTTGAGAAAATGAATTTACTATTTCTCTGTCCGCAATAGTCAGAAATTCAGAATATCCACTCCCCGAGGTAGGTGCTTGAGAAAATGAATCTACTATTTCCCGATCCGCAATAGTCAGAAATTCAGAATATCCACTCCCCGAGGTAGGTGCTTCAGGAAATAAATTTACTATTTCTCTATCCGCAATAGTCAGAAATTTAGCATCCACTCCCCGAGGTAGGTGCTTGAGAAAATGAATCTACTATTTCCCGATCCGCAATAGTCAGAAATTTAGCATCCACTCCCCGAGGTAGGTGCTTCAGGAAATAAATTTACTATTTCTCTATCCGCAATAGTCAGAAATTTAGCATCCACTCCCAGAGATAGGTGCTTCAGGAAATAAATCTACTATTTCTCTATCCGCAATAGTCAGAAATTCAGAATATCCACTCCCCGAGGTAGGTGCTTGAGAAAATGAATCTACTATTTCTCTATCCGCAATAGTCAGAAATTCAGAATATCCACTCCCCGAGGTAGGTGCTTGAGAAAATGAATCTACTATTTCTCTATCCGCAATAGTCAGAAATTTAGCATCGACTCCCAGAGATAGGTGCTTCAGGAAATAAATTTACTATTTCTCTATCCGCAATACTCAAAAATTCAGCATTCACTCCCAGAGCTAGGTTGAATCTACTATTTCCCGATCCGCAATAGTCAGAAATGCAGCATCCGCTCCCCGAGGTAGGTGCTTGAGAAAATGAATCTACTATTTCTCTATCCGCAATAGTCAGAAATGCAGCATCCGCTCCCCGAGGTAGGTGCTTGAGAAAATGAATCTACTATTTCCCGATCCGCAATAGTCAGAAATTCAGAATATCCACTCCCAGAGATAGGTGCTTCAGGAAATGAATTTACTATTTCTCTATCCGCAATAGTCAGAAATTCAGAATATCCACTCCCAGAGATAGGTGCTTGAGAAAATGAATCTACTATTTCCCGATCCGCAATAGTCAGAAATTCAGAATATCCACTCCCCGAGGTAGGTGCTTCAGGAAATGACTTTACTATTTCTCTATCCGCAATAGTCAGAAATTCAGAATATCCACTCCCCGAGAGGTGCTTCAGGAAATGACTTTACTATTTCTCTATCCGCAATAGTCAGAAATTCAGAATATCCACTCCCCGAGGTAGGTGCTTGAGAAAATGAATCTACTATTTCTCTATCCGCAAATGAACCACATTAAAAAACGATCGCCCAGTAGGGATATTGCATGCAATATCCCTACTTTGTAGTCTATTCTAAACCATATATTATTAGTTTTTTCCTGATGACTATGTTATCGTCAACAAATAAATTTATCTTCATATTTAAACAATGAAACTAGAACCGTGGCAAATTCAAAAACTGGAACAATTTCTCGAAAGAATTAAAAATGATACCTATCCCGAACCCCCAACTCTACTTCATAGTCAAATAACTCAACAAATGTTTGATGTATGTTTAAAACAAATCTCTTTACCACCCGCAGCAAAAATATTAGATATTGGTTGTGGTCAAGGTGTAGCTTTAGAGATATTTAAAAAACATGGTTTGACGCCAATTGGAATTACTTTAAATAAGGAAGATGTAGCTATTTGCCAACAAAAAGGTTATCAAGTTTATCAAATGGATCAATCATTTCTAGAATTTCCAGATAACCAATTTGATTTTGTTTGGTGCAGACATTGTTTAGAACATAGTGTTTTCCCATATTTTACTGTGCAGGAAATTTCTAGAGTTATTAAACCTGAAGGTTATTTATATATAGAAGTACCTGCTCCCGATACTAGCTGCAAACATCAAAGTAATAAAAATCACTATAGTGTGTTGGGTAAAAGTATGTGGCTAGATTTAATTAAAAGAAGTGGATTTGAGATTTTACAAGTATTAGATATTAAGTTTAATGTACCTGCTGGTCCTGATATTTATTGGGCAATGATTCAGAAGAAAAGTAGTTCTACTATAATTTCCAAAAATTCTGTCAAAACTATCAATATTAACTGGCAATCTAATTCTGATAATCAAGAAATTAAGCTTTCTCTAGACTATAATAAATTCACCCAAAAACTGATGCTTGACTGTTTTGAAAAAGGGCAGGCTTATGAGTCGGAAATTTTTAAATTAATTTGTCGGTTTCTAGAAATAAATGATTCTTTTATTGATATTGGCGCTCATATTGGATATTATTCGGTTTTGGCTGCAAAAATAGTAGGAAGTCAAGGGAAAGTATTTGCTTTTGAACCAGAATTATCAAATTATCAAAAAATCTTAGAAAATATTACCCTTAATCATCTAAATAACATTAAACTATTTAATCTCGCTGTGGGTTCAGAAACTAAGCCAACACAAATATTTGTTAATCAAGATAATGATGGCGGTCATGCTCTGTGGGATGTAGGTAAACATCCATTCAATCAAAAAAGTTTAAATAATCAAACAATGCAAAATACACAACTATCTACACTAGATAATATTCTCAGCCAAGCTGGAAACATTACTAATTTAAAAATGATAAAAATTGATACCGAAGGAGCAGAATTTGATGTAATTAAAGGAGCTGTAAATACAATTGGTAAATATGATGTTCCATACATTATTTGTGAGATTAATAGATTTGGTTTACAACAAATGGGAACTAACGAAACTGAACTCCGGAAACTTATGAATTCTTTGGAGTATAACACTTATTTGGTAACTTCAAATAGTAACAATCAGTTGGTTAAATTACCTGTGGGTAAGTATCATAAAACATCCCATGTTTTTAACGTTTTATTTACTAGATAAAATTTTGAGTAGTTGTGCTTTTAGGAATTTCCTAGTTGATACAGGAAACACTTAACTAGGAATAAGCTACCAAAATTATTTGCTAATAGTTTTGTTATTCTCACTCATTTTTTTAGCTTCATAAGGAGACCTTTCAGAAATCTCTTTTTGATAACCCCAATCATATTTTGTATCAGTTAAAAACTCGTACCACTCAGCAACTGTTACCGGATGAATTTGAATGCTATATTCAGACAGCCAAACTTTTCTTTCTGGTTCTTCTTCGTACTCTGCCTGTTCCTCTTTAGTTTCATCAGCTCCCATTAAAAAATATCGTTCAGGAATGTTAATCATATTGCCAAAAAAATTATTCATTTTTTGTTTCTATTTTGTAAATAAATTTAGATAGGCTTTATCACTAAAGCTCTATATAGATGTTGAAAAATTATCGTGCATTTAACTTCTGACTCCTTTCTAATTTTTTATAAATTTTTTCTTCCTAAAACAGAACGTAATACCTCTTGATGAATCAGCGCTTCCTCCCGAAAAAATTCTATTCTATCTCGCAACAAAGCCTCCCCATTTCCATAATTATCAATCCAAGTTTTACTAATTAAATTTACATCTTCTGGCAATTC
>NZ_JAAHGT010000560.1 GCF_010672385.1 Okeania sp. SIO2F4 | reverse complement strand
GTTGAGGATAAGTATCTGAAGACGTTCCTACTTTTCCAAGATTTTGAGCAAGTGATAATAATTTTATCAGAGTAATCACATCGTCTCTAATTGGTTCTGAATCTAAATAATAATTAGCAGATTGAAGAACAGAAACGTGGTTTTCAATTCGCCTTTCAGCAGTTTCCAAGTCACTTTCATAAAGGTCATCAAGGATATAGAAAGCTACTTCACTTGTCCATAAACCTAAAGCGTGTTCCGCTACTAAATCAGATGGTAAATTTCCTGATGATGATAAAGAAAGTTGACGTTTTTGATTTTCGCGCTTAAATGTATCGACATACTGTACTGTTGCTTCCCCAATCGAACTTAGATTGTTTGGTTCAGAAATAGCTAATTCAAAAACTATCCAATAGGTTTCACCAACTGCTAAATCTGGTACGAAAATTCGGATATCTTTTTCCTGAGTTATCAAGTCAGGTTCCGATTCAACTCCTACTTCTCTTTCTGCTTTCTCTTTCGCCTTTCTAAGATTTTTTAAGACTGCTCTTCTGGTAGGTTTGTCCTTGATTTCATCGTGACCATACAAGTAAATAATTGGAATATTTGGATCGATGTCTATCTTTAACTGAACATTAATTGCTGCTAGGTATTCTCTTCTATTTAATTCATCTTTAAGGCTAACTTTAATATCATCTGGATCAGTAACAAAAGTAGATTTTCCTCCCGTAATACCAGCTAAAGCATCAAGTTCTCTAGTATTAGCATCTGAACCAAAAGCAAAAGTTGATAAGCGGATATTCCCTCGTGTTTTTTTGTCTATATTTTGTCGAATTCTAATCCATTCAGTTTCTCCTGAACTTGGATTTCCATCAGAAAATAAATAGATATGATTGAGAGTATTGTTGCTTTCATAACGACTAATTTCGTCTATTCCATAGGATATTCCTATGTTAATATCTGTTCCACCACCAGCAGTCATGCTACTGATAGTTTCACTAAATTTATTATTGTCAATTTTGCTAACAGGAGTTGCTTTTAATACAGTTTTTGGCTGTTCATTAAATTCTATTATGCCAATAACATCGTCTTTCTTGAGACTTTTGAAAATTTCCTTGATTGAAAGTTTCACGGCATCTAATTTTTCTCCTTTCATAGAACTGCTTGTATCAATTACAAAAATATAATTAACAGGTGGAGGTTCGCTCTTTTGATATCCTGCTGGAGCTGTGTTGGAAGTTTTAAAGGCAATTTATAAATAGTGAGTAGCTCTCTGATTCCGTTTTTGCTTTTGTGGAATTGGAGTTATTCCATAGTTAACTGCAAGAGAATTATCTGATTTGGGTAGTGGTATTCCTTCACTATTTAAAGTTATGAAATCATCGAAGCGAATGTTTCTCTGTTCAAATAAAACTCCTTGTTCAATTAAGTCTTTAATTCCTACATTTAATCTTGTACCAAACTGATTATTTCTTCTGATAAATAATCCATTATGAGGTAATGGTTGGTTGTTGTTGTTGACTAGAGGAATATTAGGAGGAGGTTTAGCTATATTAAGTATCTCTATACCACCATTAAGTATCTCTATACCACCACTATTAATATTTATTTGCCGTTGGTTGCTTATTGTTGAGGTCATCAAGGTTCTCAATACTAAGACTCCCGACAAACCCAATAAACCTAATAAAATTCCTAAAATTACAAGTTTATTATTTTTCACTTTATTTATATTCCTATAACCTATAATTTATATGAAATTTTTAATTTACTTGATACGGAGTTTTAATATAAGGACACAATTCATCTAATTTAGATTCAGTATTAACAATATCGTAAGAATTCAGCTATTAGCGTTCAGCAATCAGATGCATGAATGAATAATTTCTTATATGGTTAAAGGAGTATACTTTAGTCGTAACTTTTAATTTTCCTTGGAGACTTCCTCCTCCTACGATAGTTAGATAATAAGTTAATAAGTTAATAACTTATAGCTGATAGCTGACGGCTGAATGCTTACACAATATCTGAAAATACATTGTTATTTTCCAAGCAATTCAACCATCGATCTAAAGAACCTGATACACCATAACTTTGCTTGGCTTTTCTCCTAGCTTCTTCTGTGCCAGTTCCCCCTGTTAGTAACAATATTTTGATTTGTAGGACTAAACTAGGTTCGTGATTTGCTTGAAGTTCCAAAGCCTTTTCAACATAAAAAATCGCAACGGATAGATTTTGCCTAGCTAGAGAAACTTTTGCTTTCCAATACCAAGGATATGCTAATTCTGGAGCTAATCTTTTAGCTTCATTAAACTTCTCTTCAGCTAACTCAAATTATCGATTTTTTAGTAATTATTGTCCTTCTCTAATTAATTGCTTTTCAGGTGTTAAATTTTGGGAAAATAAATGAAAAACAATTGGTATTGAAAGTAAGCATAGCGATATAATAAACCACCAAAACGATTTTTGAATTGGCTTAACTTGCTTACTTTCTTCTCGTAGTCAAATATGGAAAGTGGCGCCCCTTTGATCAATAGTTTGATTTTGAGCTACATTAATAGCCTTTTGGATATTTTGGATAAAACTTTCAGGGTATGAGTGCTGATATTTTTTGACAGTTTCTTCTATCTCTTTAAGAATTTCAGGAAAATTAGACAGCGAATTTGTTTCTGACAAAGCTGCCAATTCCTGCATTGATTGAGCTACTTTACTATTAGCTTGGGCAGTAGATTCTATCTCAAGTAAACCTTCACCATAGTCAATAGGTTGTTCAGGAGCTTTCTCTATAGCAACTACAGTATTTGGGGAATATTCTCTTAGAAATGCTAAAAATTGACTACTTTTGTTCCATAGAGCATCCCCTACATTTTCACCCCTTTTCTCTAAAGCTTTTGTAGCTATCACAGTTGCTAGAGCAATAGCAGCAGTTGTTAAAGGTTCCATAAGTTTCTTGATAACTAGAATGTAAAGATATTAGTTTGAGTCTCATGCAATACCAATCTTATTGGCTAGGTTTAGCCAAGCCTTTATAATTATGAATTGCAAGATTTATAAAGGCTCTTACAACGCAAGGATGTTAGAATCAGGGAGAAATAATTGCAGAAGTTATCAATACAAGTTTGCCTAAAAAAGTTATTAACTTATCTTTACGAGTAGCTCCCCTGTGCCTACCTCAATGGTTAATTAGACGTTTCATGGAACTTCTCTATGGGGTAAATTTCTTACTATATATTTCATCCTAATTAAAACCTATCTTCCTTATTCCCTATTCATTCCAAAATCACCGAACCAATTTCTCCCAAGCTCGCCATAAAATCTCAGCAGTTTCTACCGGACTTTTCGGCAAACATTGCCTCGCTTTTTCCAAACACATTTGTGCTTTTTGCTCATCTCCAGACTTCCTAATTGCCAAACTCAACCACAACCAAACCATCGGTTGCTCTGGCTGAATATCCAAAGATTTAAAATAACTTTCCACAGACTTTTCATATCTATTAAATTGATAAAACAAAACACCCAAACTCAGCCACCCTTGCCAATGATTCGGTTGTAACTTTACCGTTTTTTCATAACAAAAAATCGCTTCTTCATAACGTTTCAACTGATAACAAACCTCAGCCTTCTTATACCAAGCATCATAATTATTTGGTCGAATAGCAATAGCACGGTCATAAGAAGCGATCGCTTCCTCTGTCTTCCCAAACTCCTGCATAATTCGACCTTTAATAACTTGCGGAATTCCCCCTAACATTTTTGTTAATAAGGAAGGATTATTATTTCCTGTTTGAGAAGCCGAAGCAGCAAAACTTTTCTGATATTTGACAGACTCTAATTCCTTTAAAACCTCTCCTACAGACTGATACCTTTCACTAATATTTGGAACCAAAAGCCGATCGATAATTATCCCTAAATCTTCACTAATATTAGATTGCAAATATTGTCGCCAAACCCACTTACCCTCAACCACATCAAACAACTCAAAAGGCGCAACTTGAGTCAACAAATAAATACAAGTAACCCCCAAATTATAAAGGTCGCTAGCAGGAACCGCTCTTCCTGCCAACTGTTCCGGTGCCACATATCCCGCACTGCCGATGCTAGTTCCAGTTTTGCCCAAAGAAGATTCCGTAATTACCTTACTCGCCCCAAAATCTACCAACACCAACTGACCTTTAATTTCCCCTCCACCATCAGGAAGCGTAATAGAGTTGCGCCGAATAATATTTTCTGGCTTAATATCCCGATGAATCACCAGGCGTTCGTGGACAAATTCCAACACAGGCAACAAATCCCAAAGCAACTCCTGAATCTGATTTTCCGTAAAAGTCCCATTAGCAAACAATTCTTGCTCCAGATTTTGCCCATCAATAAACTCTTGGACTAAATATTGTTGCTCGCCCTGTTGAAAATGAGCCATTAATTCAGGAATTTGGGGATGTTGACCCAACTCATCAAGTCTAATAGCTTCCCGACGAAACAACTCAGCAGCTTTTTGAGCATTAGCACTATTTTGGGGAAAAAACTGTTTAATTACACACCTGGGGAGAGATGGTTTATGCTCATCCACAGCCAAAAAAGTTTTACCAAAACCACCTTGACCAATAGGTTTAATCGCACGGTAGCGATCGCCCAATAGCAATTTAGCTCCGCAGCTTTGGCAAAATCTATTTTCAGATGGATTATATGGCTTTCGGCATTCAGAGTTGAGGCAGTAGCTCATTTCAGTTATCAGTTATCAGTTAGCCTCCTATCGGAGGAACTGCGCAATTCAGTTATCAGTACCTCAAATCTGAAGTACGAGGCTTGAAATACTGAAGTTGATTTTTTCATCCCCTCAAAAGGTGAGACTTAAGACCTGATTTTCTGGTCATCCGTTTAACTTGAAAATTTAGTTATACTATGTCTCTTTGAATACTCAGAATAAAAACTTTTGGGAATAGGAATAGGAAGCAGGGGGAAATTTGTTTGCCTAGCATTCCGCACCGAAAAATACTCTATAGAAAATTTTCCATACTTCAATATTCAATCTCCCCACTTCCCAATCACCCCATCCCCCCTAACTATATTATTTAGTTGGTATTTTTTCAGAGTCAGCTTCTAGAACTACAGTAGGAATAGGTACTTCTTCAACTGCCGGATGTCTTTCCATAGTTAAACCTTTCTGCTGAGAACCAGATAATCGTTTTAGAAGTTTAGGTTTCGGGTCATGTAGCAAATAAATAATCCGATCGCCTGGTTGCCAATTTTCAGTAGCAGGTAATACTTGAAGACTTCCTTGCCGTTCAATCAAAATTGGCATTAACTCCCCTGATCGAATAAGTGCCTGAAGGTGAGTCTTTTGAAACTCAAATCCTAATTTCTTGAGGACTGTTTCACCTAATTTCACCTGTTTGTCAGAGAGATATTGATTCCAAGTTTTCAGATTTAACTCTGTACTAAATGCTTGTTGAACCTTATCTTTACTATTTTGATTTTTCTGCTGGGGACTTTTCGGATAAACAGCTAATACCCTTGGTGGCTTAAACTCTTCTGCTGCTCTTTGAGCTAAAACTAAATTTACTTCCCCATTCTTAGTCATTGCTAAGAAAGTTCCTACTGATTCTAAACCTGCTTCTTGTAGCACATTAGTATCTAAGGCACTACTTTTGTATGTTTGTAAACCTTCTGTTTCTGCCTGCTTACAAGACTCTTCATCTGTATCAATTAGTACCACTGATTCACCCCTATCCTTAAATATTTTTCCAATTAATCGAGATAGAGGATTTGAACCGACTATAACAGCACCTTTAGCAGCACTAGAAGTAATTCCCAAAAATTGAGCCACAAACCTTGCGGTCAGTCCTTGACTAAAAACCGTCATCATAATTGTCAAGAACACTAAAGCTTTAATAGAATCACCACCATTGATACCTTTCTGGGTTAACAATATGGCAAACAGGGAGGAAACTGAAGCGGAAACTATCCCTCTGGGAGCGACCCAACTCACAAACATCTTTTGTTGCCAATTAAGCTGACTATTCCAAGTGCAGAGTAATATATTGAGAGGCCGAACCAAGAACATTAAGGTTAAAACTGTAAAGACACTTCCCCACCCTAAAGCAACTACACTAGCTAAGGACAGGTCTGCTGCTAGTAAGATAAACAATACCGAAACAGCTAGCATTGTCAGTTGTCCTTTGAAGCGCTTGATTAATCGCAGTTCTGGTATTTCGGCTGCCCCAACTACCATTCCTGCTACTACTGTGGTCATTAACCCTGATTCGCTACGAATTTGTTCTGCTAGGCCAAACATTCCCCTCCCAGCTCTACGTGAGTGCTCCGTCGATGATGCTTTTGGAACGTGGTTGACAGCGAGTCGAGAGTGAC
>NZ_JAAHGT010000056.1 GCF_010672385.1 Okeania sp. SIO2F4 | reverse complement strand
GGCAGTTGTTCAAATTTTTGAGTAGATTTTTGCATTGGTATGAAATTTGCTTCTTGCCAATTCTTTTCTCTTTGTTCCTTCTCTAAAAATGGAGGTGTGTCTCACAGCTGTTCTAATTTTTGGCTAGATTTTTGACTTGGTATAGAGTTTCTTTGTTCCTTCTCTAAAAATGGAGTTTTGTCTGGCAGTTGTTCAAATTTTTGAGTAGATTTTTGCATTGGTATGAAATTTGCTTCTTGCCAATTCTTTTCTCTTTGTTCCTTCTCTAAAAATGGAGGTGTGTCTCACAGCTGTTCTAATTTTTGAGTAGATTTTTGACTTGGTATAGAGTTTCTTTTTTGCGGCTGTAAAAATGGAGGTGTGTCTCACAGCTGTTCTAATTTTTGGCTAGATTTTTGACTTGGTATGGAATTTGCTTCTTCCCAATTCTTTTCTCTTTTCAATACTGCTTCACAAAATACAGGAGAGATTTTTTTCTCTGTTAATAGATGGAGTGATGAGTAATTAGTGTACAGATTCAGATTAAATTTTTGGGCGATTATTTGGAGAGATTCGACTGTATATATAGATATATGTTGACCTTCATTTAAAGCGTAGTACCACCCCTGGTTTGGTTTCTGATTTTTTTGTGGTAATATTTCTGTGCTGAAGAGGATATTTGAGGAGTAGTTTAGTATTTCTTTGATTTCCGCAATAGGATTAACTAAATGTTCTAGGACTTCAAAGGCAGTAACTAATTCATATTTCTGGTTTGGTGTAGCTTTTAAGTGTTTGGCAAAGAGATTTTTACATTATTTGTGTTGCCAATAAAATTTGTATTGGATGTCGCGCATAAATCTAGTAAATAAATCATATCCCCTGCCGAAGTCTAGGAATTTTCCCTCTGGGTTAAAGAGTTTATCAATAATATTTTTTGTAATTTGAGATAACATCAAGTTTCTGAAGATTAAGCCTTCATCACTAGAGGCGATCGCTTGGGTATAAGCTTCGGTTAACCAGTAGGCATATTCTATTTGGATAAAGTTGCAGTTGTGACATTGGAAGTAGTCTATTTTGTATTTGGTGAGTGCTTTGGCAGAAAGTTATTTCTGAGTAACTGAATTTTTGATGGTGATAAATTTTCGGGAAAATTGATATATATATAGATGTGTCGGGTAAATCTGACTAAGTTCTTGATTTTCTCTAGTAGACCTGAAAATTTTTGAGTTCCACTCATATTTTTCTGGGTAAAAGTTTAGTTGTATGGAAGTTTCTCTAACTTTGAGTTGTTGATTATGGATGGGTTGCTTCGGCAAGTTTACTAATTTTTTCCCTGATGAGAGTTGGTGGTTAAATATATAGATGTGGTGAGTGCTTTGGCAGAAAGTTATTTCTGAGTAACTGAATTTTTGATGGTGAGAAATTATCGGGAAAATTGATTCTATATATATAGATGTGTCGGGTAAATCTGACTAAGTTCTTGATTTTTTCTGGTAGACCTGAAAATTTTTGAGTTCCACTCATATTTTTCTGGGTAGTAGAGCAATATTTTTAGAGCTTTATTTATATGCAGCTTCATCAAGATTTTGTATTATAAGTAGAATCGATAATGGATGATAAATTTATTTCACCATCAGGAAAACTTTCAATCAGACCTCATGACTCCAGCTAAATTTTATTTTTCCGAAACTTCTATTCACCAAGAATTACTCAATTTTATTCCCGCTGATGCTAAAGTTATTTTAGAGTTAGGTTGTGGTAATGGTACAATCGCTTCTCAATATAAACAAATTAATCCTCATTGTCATTATATTGGTATTGAATCTAATCCAGAGTTGGCTAAAAATGCTGCTGCACAAGTAGATAGAATTTTAGTGGGAAATATCCTAGAAAATATTTCTGCTTTAAATATCTCTCCAAAAACAGTAGACTGTCTGATTTATGGTTTAAATTTAATGGCGATCGCTAACCCAACTGAAATTTTGAAATACTGTCAAAGTTGGTTAAAAAATGATGCTCAAGTTTTGGCAATAATAGCAAATGTACAGTATTGGCGCAGAATTATTAATTTGCTGAAAGGTAACTGGGAAATTTCGGAAGTAATTCGACATTGGTTTAGTTTGGAAGGTCTCAAATCATGTTTTGCTACAGCAGATTTACAAATATATGAAGTACAAACTCGTGGAGAAAAGGGAGAGGAGTTTGAAAAGTTTCTCCAATTTACTCAACCTCTGGTTGATGCTTTGGGTTTAGACGGAAAAAAGTTTGCTACTCAGACGGCTGCTGAATATTTTATTGTACGAGCTACCAACTCTACTATCTTTCCCCGGAGGTTGTTAATTCAAACAATAATTATGGATCCAAAAGTTTGTGGTACTCTCAGAGTTTGGGAACCTGATCGGTTTAGTGCGACTATTCCTGGAGTCAGAACTATTTCTACTGTTAAAACTGCTGATTTGAATGTGGGGTTGTCTGAAGAGGAAAAGGTTTTTATTTGGCAACGTACAATTTTAAATTATCCTTCTGACTTCTATAAAATTAAGTCTTTGCTGAAAAAGAATTATCTGATAGTAGCTGAAATTGACGATCATCCGTTACGTCGTCCTGAATATGCTGAAAATAATTATCTTAGTTATCGTGGCTGTCACTGTGTTCAAACTTCTACTGAGTCTCTAGCTAAATTTTTACGCCAATATAACTCTAACGTTGTAGTTTTTCAGAATCAATTAGCCAAAATACCAACCCTATCTGAGCACACCTTCTCCCATAATAATTATCCTAGCATATTTTTCGGAGCTGTCAATAGGGAAGCAAACTGGAAAGAAATTATGCCAATAATCAATCAAATTTTGTCAGATTATCAAGATAAAATTAGGGTAAAGGTAATCCATGATAAGTTATTTTTTGAAAGTTTAAATACAACCAATAAAGAATTTTATCCATTTTGTGCTTATGATAAGTATCTGGAGATTCTTCGTAGTTGTGATATTGGTTTATTACCTCTAAATGAAAATCAAACTAATCAAATGAAATCTGACTTAAAGTTTGTGGAATGTGCAGGTTATGGAGTTGCTGTGCTTGCCAGTCCAACAGTTTACCAAAATTCAATTGTTGATGGTGAAACAGGTTTAATTTATTATTCTCTGTCAGATTTTGCCAGAAAATTTAGACAACTTATAATCGATCGAGATCTACGGCAAAAAATAGTAATTAATGCTTATTTTTGGGTAAAAAATAATCGTTTATTTTGTCAATATTATCGTCAGCGTCGAGATTGGTATCTACAAATGCGAGATGAATTACCATGTTTAAATAAAGAGTTAAAAAATCGTGTTCCAGAACTTTTTGATTGATGATGAAAAAATCGGGTAATTTTCAGGAAAAATTAGTATATTTCCGTATTAAATTGCCAACTTATATCAAGCATGAAAAAAGAATGTTACAAATGGTATAGTTCAATAATTAATAACTTTCATGTCGGCGACAGCCTTTTTGGTGCGCGACATGAATGCTACGCATGACAAACAGAAAACAATTAACAATTAATAATTAATAATTACCTCTTCTGTAATAGAAAGATTGGTTAACAGGAAATTTTTTTATCACTGAAATGAGAGGCTTAAAATCTTAATTTTTCGGTAAGGAATAAGGAATAGAGAAGAAAAAAACATACAAAGTTATAGATTTTATTGCTCAATTATATCAATAATTTTAGAGAATCAAGAAGAAGTTATAATCAAGATTTCCTATTTGTAGTAAACATTGATCGTGCCTGGTATTTTAGAATAAAATCATGAAAAAATTGAAGCATGATCAAGAAAGAATTGAGGTAGAAGAGACGTAAGTTTGGCAACGAACAGAATTCAAAATTGAATTATGTATAACTGGTAGATATAGCTGGTTTATGTGCAAAAGTATAAATTGGTTTAATCTCTCTTTCAATCCTAAATATAAGATTGAGGATGAAATAAAATACAGAAGTTAAAAAGCAAAGCTTAAATAGATTAAACCAGAATCTTTCTAAATTATGTAAGTAATAAAATTCTTATTCCCGAACGCTATTGAATGACACTAATTACCATAAATTTTGCTATACATTGATTTGATATTTATAAATATTATTTGTTGGAGTGAATACTCGATATTTGGCAACTTATGTGATAAATGAACATTATTTTTTTCCAAGTTCCAAGTATAGCAATACTTTTTCGCAATTTTGAGAATTGGTATTCGTGGAGAATGCAGAAGGAAAACTAGTCTAGATATCCAGATCCACCACTAATTAATTCTGACTTCTGACTCCTGGTTCAATTTTACATAAAACCATCATACTGATAGAATAAAGTTAGTAAATTTCCTTGTTTCCTCTTCCCTATTTACCGATTTATTTGATAACAATTAACAATGCGAATATTATTTACAATTGCTCATTTCTTTAACCCTGAAGGTAGCGGACAACATGGTTCCTTACGCAAAGACCCACAAACACGACGTATAGCTTTAACCACCTGTTTAACTGCATTACGCACCCTATATGATAAATCTCAGTATATGATTGATATTGGTAGACATGAAGCTATTCCTGCCAATCAAGGTAACGGTCACGATCTTGATATTATTGTTTGTACAACCAAAGGTTTTCACCTATTATCTCAAATTCCTTTGTCGTCAGATTTTCTGATGCACCACAACACTAATGTGGAACCTATGTTATTAGGATTTGAATGTCAAGCGGTACTCAAATCATGTCTGGGAAAGTATGATTATTATTGTTATTTAGAAGATGATTTAGTTCTACAGGACCCTTGGTTCTTTGTGAAATTAAAATGGTTTAATCACCATACAGGAAATGGTAATTTACTTCAACCTAATCGTTATGAACTTTCACCTTTGGGAACTGTACCAAAAGCTTATATAGATGGAAATTTAAAACCAGAAATAACAGCTAAATTTCAAAATATCCGAGAGCAATCTCAGCTAAAGGGGAAAATTATGGAGAAAGTTATTACTTTTCATAGAACTCTTAATCCCCATTCTGGTTGTTATTTTTTGAATGCTGAACAAATGGCAGAATGGGCTAGTAAACCTTATTTTTTAGATAGAGATACAAGTTTTATTGGTCCTCTAGAAAGTGCTGCGACTCTGGGAGTTATGCAGACTTTTAGAATTTATAAACCTGCTCCTGCTGATGCTAGTTTCTTGGAAATTCAGCATTTTGGTACTACGTTTTTGAGTTTAATTGGTAATCAAATACCACTATGGGAAAAACAAGTTCAGGGTAAGGAAAAAACTCAGACTGAAGCTAAAAATAAAGTCAAGAAAGAAAAATAAAAACAGATCGGCGACAGCCGAAACAACTAATAATTAATAATTACCTAATTATTAGTAAAAATCCTAAGTTCTTTCAAGAAGAAATCAAGAGAGTTGTTATGTAAAATTTACTCGGAAAGTTTGCAGAAATAAAAAAAAGAAAAATGTCAGTAGAAATTAAAAACTTATACCACTTGGGGCTAGTGGCGGGAATAATTGATGAAATAGGAATAGTTGATCAAATTAATGAATTAATAAAAGAAAAAAAGACAGAGAAAGTAAGGGCAAGCAAAGTAGTAAAAGCCATGATTTTAAATGGTATGGGATTAGTATAATCACCCCTGTATATCTTCCAGGATTTCTTTGAAGGAAAGGCAGTAGAACATTTATTAGGCAAAGAAGTAAAACCAGAGTATTTGAACGATGACAGACTCGGAAGAGTGTTAGATAAAATGTATGAAATTGGCTTAAATCAAAGATTTGTTTTCACCATACTAGAAATTATCAAAAAATATCAATAAATGTCGAAGCAGTTCACCTAGACTCAAGCTCATTTCACCTTCATGGAGAATATGATAATTCAGGAGAACATCAAACAATAAAAATTACTTACGGGTATTCACTCTTACCGAATAATTAATAATTATTAATTAAATAATTCAGGTTTAAAGCTTCCCCTTTTAAGGGTAAAAAAAAGAAAATATTCCTTATATTCAATCCTCTCGGTTTTAACCAGAGGTAATTATCAATTAATGAACATCGGCCAGATTTAAAACAATTTATGATGGAATTAAGAGGTTTTAGTTTCCTTAAATATCCGATGTTTTTAACTGATAGCGTCTTTCTTAAATCTCCAAAACGTATTGAAGCTTTGGGATTAATTATGGGTTTCTGTTTATTAGTTTATACCTTGGGACAACGAGAACTTCGCCAAACTTTAAAAAGGATGAAAACTGGAGTTAAAAACCAGTTAGGTCGCTTTACAGATAGACCGACTCTACGATGGATATTTCAATGTTTTCAATCCGTTCAAGTCTTCGTTATTCAGGCAATTAAACAGACATCTAATTTAACCAATGAATGATTACATTTATTAAAGTTTTTTCCCCAATCTTTTCAGGGTTACTATATCCTTATTTAGGGAAAACAATGGTTCTCTCACTAGTTCTTTTTCAATTCCCAAAGGCTTTTAATTTAATGGAGTTGGAATCCAACTCAAACCTATTTGTCACATCTTGAGTTGGAGCATTTTTCTCATGCCTAATCCAAGCTGCTTTTTCTTTTGAATGTTCTAGCCACACCAATTTTTCTTTTTTAAATTTAATTAATCCCGTTGGCGGAGCAAGTACGATAAGTACCTGGACAGAATTAATTTAATATTTTGGCGGTGGTAGGCAAGAGTCAATAGGTAAGAGCTAGAGGGAATATAGCCAATTAGTAAATACACGGCAAATATACAAATAATTTTGTCTACCTACTTAGCTATATCGCTCCTTTATGCTATTTTTTACTACATTTTGAAGTGCGGAATGTGGGCTGTAAAATCTTTTAATCACACTTATTATTCGTAACATTCTTTTTTCACGCTTGGTATTATTCAGTAAAGCCTAATTAAGACAAAAAAAGAGGAGTGATTAAAAATAAATCACAACCTCATATTTTTTTCTAATATTATAGATGATTAGATGATTAGAAGATTAAAATATCGCTTTGAAGTAGATTTGGAGTACCGTTGAGGCGAGCAATAGTAATAACATCACTTAAATCGTTAGGATCGTCACTAGGACTACCACTACCACTAGGATCGTACTTTAATAAACCAGAACCAACTAGAGTTGGGCTTTCTCCGTCGGGTACTTCAGCACTAGGATCGGCTACTGGGTTACGTTCGTAGATAATTACAGGAGTTGTACCTCGAGCAAAGCTATTTTCATAGTTATCGCCTGCGTCAACAAGAACAAAATCAGCAGTGGCTATAACTGAGCCTTCGCTTGAATTAGCTAAATTAAATCCATCATCCAGAAGTAGTATTCGGTCGTCAGCAGGATCGAAATCTACGATAACACTATTTTCAGTGACATCTCCCTCAACTGCAAAATAAGCAAAACTATCGTCTCCTTCACCACCAATTAATGAGTCGCCTGTACCATTAAGACCTGCTGCGATATAGTCGTCACCACCACCACCGAGAATTGTATCAGTGCCACCACGGCCAAATATAATGTCATCCCCTGCACCAGCAACAATACTATCGTTTGCTGTTTCTTCTGTAGTACCACCAACAATGGAGTCATTACCAGCTCCAGTAACTAAGGTGTCACCTCCATCACCACCACTTAAGGTGTTACTACCTTGAGTGTCTTCTATGAGGAATGTTGCTGTACCTCCACCCTGAGCTGCAAGTATAGTATCATTACCTTGTGTGTTACCTATTAACTGATCGCTAGTTCCACCAAACTGGATAAAGTCATTCCCTGTACCACCATCGAAGAAGTTCGATACACCTGGGTTTGAACTACCCAAAAGTCTGTCATTACCTTCACCACCAATCAGAGTAACTTCAATAGCAGCACCACCAGAAGCATCGGTACTGATGCCTGTAGCATCAATAGTGTCGTTGCCAGTACCACCATCGACGCGATTAAAAATACCACCCAGGCTATCATTACCCACACCACCAATCATGGTATCTGTGATAAAGCCCGATCGTATAGTATCGTTACCTTCTCCTCCATCTAGTCTGTTTTGACCAGAAAAACCTGCAGTCTCAACTGCTACACCATTAGGGTTAAATTTACCCTCATTTTCTTCCAGCAACTCTGTAACAATGAAGTCATCACCTTCACCACCACTCAAGGTATCCCTGGCAGCTTGACCATGAAGAGTATCGTTGCCAGCTCCACCATCTAAAGAATTTCTACCATCACCGAATGACCCTACCGCACCTTGAATCAAATCATTACCTTCACCACCTAGTAGAGTAGACCTTTCTATTGGAACTAAAACCATAGCCTCAGAATCAACAGGAGTACCTGTCGTTTCCTGATTCAAGTTAATGATTATGTCATCAGCTCGATCTCCGCTTACACGGACTTCGCTGCCTAAAGAATATAATGTATCAGCTTCTCTACCACCATAGATAGTATCGCGATCGCCAAAACCAACAACTAAATCTGCGTCTCGGTTTGCAGATATAAAGTTTTCGTCTTGACCTGTATCACCTGTAAATGTTGGTAAGGCATCAAAGTCTAGTACATCTAATACTTCCGGAGTAAATACACTGATAGTGTCAGATCCCCTACCACCATAGATACTGTCTCTTGCACCTGCAAGTAGGATATCATTACCTCGATTGGCAGAGAACCAGTTATCTCCAATCAAACCTCGCATAAAGTCATCCCCATCACCTCCATAAAGGCTTGTTCGGGAAATAGCTACTAAAGTATCATTGTCTGCATCTCCAAATCCAAAACCTGCTGCAGCTTGGAATTCCAGGGAATCGTTCCCTGGTCCACCTTCAAGAGTGTCAGCTTGACCAGAATTATTAAGACCAGATGGACCCCTAGATACTAAATTATCGTTTCCGTCTCCACCTCGAACTAGACTACCTCCTAGAGTAGAAGTCAATATTAGGTCATCTCCGCCAAGAGCATTAATCGTATCAGGTTTCTGATTTCCTGCATCGTCCTGATTGAAGATATCATCTCCCTCAGTTAGTGTTACCATACCGTTTCACTCCTCTACATCTATAAATTTATGGTCAATTGTTCTATTTGGTTATACTACTCAGAACACAACTAATTTTATATTCGGCTGTAGTTTAACCTGTTTATCTAGAATAAGTCTAGCCTTTTAACTACAAAAATTATTACCCCAAAATGGGCCTAATTATGATTTGCCTGTGAGTTTAGCATTATTGACTTTGAAGCACAACAAAGCCTTTATTCTCAGGCAGCATATTTTTTAATGATTGATTATATTCTGAACATTATCCGAGGACGGGATTAATTAATTTTAGGTTCCCAGATAGGTCAATTTTGAAGATAGCTAGAATTTGGATAAGGTTAGAGATGGTTTTGTTTCTGTACCTATAGTTGGTGTTAGGGTACGATTGGCAACTTGATTAATTAGTTCTAAATGTTTTCCTAATAAATCTGGTAAAGCATAACGTTCTAATACAGTTTGGCGTGCTTTTTTCCTTATTTCTGCCATGCGAGTTGGGTGATCTAAAACTTCATCAACACGGTCAGCTATTTGCTTGGGAGAGAAGAAGTCTACTAATAGGCCATTTTCCCCATCTTGAATAACTTCCCTAACTGGTGCTGTGTCTGAACCTACAATTAAACACCCAGTAGATAGGGATTCAATCATTGACCATGAGAGTACAAAAGGTCTGGTTAAGTAAATGTGAACATCCGATGCTTGAATGACTTTCAAATATAGTCCATAGGGCAATGAGCCAACAAAATGAACTCGTGATAAGTCCAAAGGGATTTTTTCTAGCATCTCTTGTTTATAGGTTTTACCATTGGGCAAAGATTTACCATAGCAAACTCTTTCGGAACCGACTACTACTACATGACAGTTTGGCCTTCTTTCTTGGATATAGGCGATCGCTTCGATGAATTCTGGAAAACCGCGGTAGGGTTCCATTCCTCTTGCTACATAGGTCACGAGTTCATCTACTCCAGATAAGTCTAGATTGGGCAGTACCAGTTTGGCGCCGGGATCTGGTTTGAAATATTCGGTATCTACTCCATCGTGGAGTACGGATAGTTTGGTTTGAAGTTCTGGGGGAAATTGAGAACGTTGCCAATATGTGGGAGATAATCCCCAATCACAAGAATACAAGTCTATTAATATGGGGGCATTTTTTATCCTAATTCTGGCCATATCATCTACTGTCAAAGGTTCTGCTGGGTCAAAATCTGCATCGGAACCCTGAGAATGATAGAACCACTCAAAGTAGCATAGGAGGGGAGTTCCCGGAAATGCTTCTTTGACAAATAGGGTTGGTCCCCACCCAGAGTGACCGCAAATTACGTCTGGCACAAATCCCTGAGCTTTGAGTTGTTCTGCCATTCTAAATACGGCTTGTCCATAAATTACTGCACTTTCTAGGGGACGAACATAATGGTGGGTTTCTGGGCGGGGTTCGCGACTGGGGTTGAATAGTGCTTTATAAACTCCTGGTATTTTCCATTCTGGCCGTTCGTTTTTTGTACCGAAGACGACTTTATTTTCTGGGTTAGCTCCTAAAGCGGTAATAATATGACGATATTGGGCAGGAAAATTCGGGTGCAGAAATAAGGCTTTCATAAGTTTAGTGATTGGTGATTGTGGTTTAATACTAAATTAGTTAGGGACTTCCAAATAAAAAAATATATACAGGATTTACGCATTTTTGAGTTCTAAACACTACATATCTATAACGTTATAATTTTTGAACACTGTATATAGTGTTTATGTGTAAGTCCTGATACAATGACCCTGAATTGAGGGAGTAGGGAATAGAGGCAGCGAAACTTTCCAGATTTAGTTCAAAAATTGGATAATTTATTTTTTGCTATTCCCTTAATTATTAATTATTAATTATTAATTGTTAATGATTAATTATTGTCAGGTGCTTGACAAATCCAGATACAATCTCTAGGAACTGAGTTAGTATCTTTATGAATAATTTGGTAGTTAAGATGGGAGAGAAATTTTTCCATTATTGCATCTGTCATTACTGAGTGGGCGGTGCCATTTCGTTTACCCATAAGATTTTTATCCCAATCTTTGAGAAATCTTTGCCAACCTAGATCGCTGAGAGTATTTGTGTGGTGAAAGATGCAAAGTTTTTGCCCTTTTAATTTAGCAGGTATTTGAGTTAGGTAGTTAAAAATATCTCTGGGTTCTAAATGCACCATTGTGTCGTAGCAAAAGCAAATATCTGCTATTTGTGATTCAATTTGATTTAATGTTATTCCGTCAAGTTTTACATATTCTATTTTATCTTCACCTAGTCTATTTTTAGTGGCATTTAACATGGAATTGGAAATGTCAGCACATATTAATTTTTGGCAATATTTGAGTAACAATGCTGCGGTTCTTCCCCCACCAATTCCTATTTCTAATACTGTATCTTTTGGTTTCACATAAGGTGCAATAAATTTGTCTTCTATTAATTTTTCATACTCTATTAATGAGTTTGCTGCTCCGGCTGCTTTACCTATCCATTCATCACCTAAATGGGTTAATTCTGGGTAATATTCTTGCCATTTTTTTGCATAGTCTTCCCATGCTTTTTCGTAATCAATAGTCATGTTATATGTCTGTATTTTGTCATTTTATTAATCTAGCCATAAGAAATGATTTGTGGCAAAAACTGTAGGGGTTTGGTCTCCAAATTCCATTCGCTCGTTTTGGTATCCAAAACTCTAGGATAAAATATTACAACATAAGTGCGGATTGCTATATACAAATTCTCAGGTTTGAGGTAATTACAAAGTTCTAGGTTTGATGGAATAGGAAGCATAAAAAATAAAATAAACTTTTTAGTTGAATAAAAAGTCATGTATATAGGCGAATAACTATCATTAACTTCTATGATATCAGAATTTTTGCGAGGTTGCAACTGAAAATCTTTTGACGCGCCGATTTTTTCAGGAGCTTCAAAGAATGAAAATGAAAATGTTGGTGGTTCTCTACTGAGGAGAGATAGATGGAAAGATTCAATCTGGCAAGAACAAGTATATATAGAAGTTTCACAAGATGAAAATATTTTTGGTATTGCTCCTGGGGAAAATTCCGGAATACTTGATTGTCTGTTAGTAATTAAATTTAGTTGAATAAAAAATCATGTATATAGGCGAGTAGAGCACACTAATTTCTATTATATCAGAATTTTTGCGAGGTTGCAACTGAAAATCTTTTGACGCGCCGATTTTTTTTCAGGAGCTTCAGAGAATGAAAATGTTGGTGGTTCTCTACTGAGGAGAGATAGATGGAAAGATTCAATCTGGCAAGAACAAGTATATATAGAAGCTTCAGAAGATGAAAATATTTTTGGTATTGCTCTTGGGGAAAATTCCGGAATACTTGATTGTCTGCTAGTAATAAAATAATGTTCCTTTCAATATCTTTGAAAAAAAATAAAAAACATGAGATTAGTTAATTATTTATCTGTAACCGGACTAAGCGCAGGAATTGCTTTGTTTGCTATTCCGTCTAATGCTCAGAATGTTTCTATTCCTGACCTATTTCCTACTGGAGTTGATGATTTTGGTGTGCTTCTTGGAGATGGTATTGCCGATCCTAACTACAATATTTTAGAAACGACAAGTTCTGGTATCGTTGTGAATCAGGCTAATATTCCTTCGGTTTGGTTTCCTAACAACTCAAATTCTCGCTGGATTTGGGAAACGGCAACTGGTCAACCTACGGGTGTTACTCGTACTTTTAGGACTACTTTCGACCTTACTGGATTCGATCCTAACACTGCCTCAATTTCAGGTGAATGGGCTGTGGACAATCAAGGGTTAGATATCCTAATTAACGGAATATCGACTGGACAGACGAGTTCTGGCTTTGGGAATCTAGATTCTTTCAGCATTAATGAAGGATTTGTTTCCGGCTTAAATACCCTAGACTTTATAGCACGTGACTTTGGGGTCATCTCTGGATTCCGAGTTGATTCAATCAGTGGTAACGCAGAGCTGATAACAGAACCTGAACCTGTACCCGAACCATCTTCACTCTTAGGTTTAGTAGTAGGTTTATTAGGTACAGCTTCTCTTAAGAGAACTTCAGAAAAGTAAACTCGAATTAATCTCTAGGGAAACCGATTATTTCCACTTTCAAACTTAAAATACTCATAGCTTAGGCAAAATACTCAATCATACAAGACTTGTAGGGGCGAATGGCTATTCGCCCCCGTAAGGTATAAGGGTACTGCGTAAGTCCTGATACTATAATTTTTAGTCATTAAGAGACGAAAATCCGGAATATTCCTTTGTTTCCTAATTACATTTTTTTAGTTTAATTATCTGCTTAAATTTAGTCTAAATTAATTCCCATATCTTCAGCTAATTTTTGATTGTATGGTTGAAAATATTCTACTAATTCCTGATATATTTCTTCACTGGGTTTTGAGTAATTACCAGAATTATATTGAAGATATTTTTCTGAGGAATGTGCAGGTAATTCTAAAAATTGAAATACTTTGTTCATAGTTTCTTGAGGACGACTAAATAAGTCTTCACTTTTTAGGATGAGAAATTGTTCTTTGGGAAAAATGCTCATCCAATTTTGGAGTTGCTGAATATATATTCCCCTTGCTTTATATGTATAATGTTGATGGTTAAAACTATAATATGTTCCTGTTTGAATGATTTTATCAACTTCTCCTTGTAAACGAGTTTGTTCGGTAGCGATCGCTTCTTTTAAACTTAAAGATTCATATCCTAATCTTACTTCATGGTAATAATGAGAAATAGCTCTTTCTACTGGGTTTCTCAAAAGAACAATTAGTTTCATCTGAGGATATTTCTCAAAAACTCTTTGAGCTACTAAAGGATGAAATAAATAGTAAGGACTTGATTCTCCAGTAATCATTCCTGATTCTAATTCGGGAAATTGCGATTGATACCATTTTAAATCTTTATCAAAATTCAAGTCAAAGTAATGAATTTCATGTTGTAAGGATGGAGCAACTAAAGGATGTTGAATTAAATAGTTATATAAGGAATTAGTACCACATTTCTGCGCTCCAATTATTAAAAAATGGGGTTTGTTGCTGTTGATTTTTCTGTTAATAGGGTTGTAATTTTTTTTGTTAAAGTTAATGCCAATATATTCATTTAATTTTTGGTTATATGGTTGAAAGTATTCAATTAAATTCTGATATGTTTCTGAGTCAATATCAATTGTTTTTTCCTCCTCAAGCTCAAGAAAATAATCTATAGATTTTGGTGGCAAATTGAGAAAATCAAAGACTTTGTTCATAGTTGCTTGAGGATACTCTAATAATTCTTCAGTTTCCAGAATTAAAAATTGTTCTCTGGGGAAGAATTTCATCCAATTTTCAAGTTGCTCAATGTATCTACCACGAGATACATAAGTAAAATGTTGATGGTTAAAACTACAATATGTTTCTGTCTCTATAATTTTATCTACTTCACCTTCTAGACGATGATATTCTTGAGCGATCGCTTCTGAAAAACTCAGAGACTCATGCTCTAATTTAATTTCATGTTGATAGTGTTGGATTGCTCTATCTATGGGATTTCTAAGTATAACAATTAACTTGATATGAGGATATAAATTGTAAACTCTTTCAGGAACAAGAGGATGAAATAAATAGTAAGGACTAGATTCTCCTGTAATTAAATTACTATTTTTTATATTTTGAAATTGAGCTTTATACCAGTTTACTCCTTGATGAAAATTCAAGTCAAAAAAGTGTAAT
Organism: Okeania sp. SIO2F4; assembly: GCF_010672385.1. GTDB lineage: Bacteria > Cyanobacteriota > Cyanobacteriia > Cyanobacteriales > Microcoleaceae > Trichodesmium. Next base: position 6,695 of record NZ_JAAHGT010000056.1, on the reverse strand, counting down.
GATGGTTTTTTAGGCTCTGCTACTTGAGGATGCTGAAAAATATATTTATGTAAATAATTTACTCCTGATTTTTGCGCTCCAATTATTAAAAAGTTAGGTTTTTCAGGCAGGGGTGCAAAATTTTTATGTCGGAGGATAGATACACAGAAATCACTTTTTAATCCTCCTGGAATTTCCATGAGAATTTCTTCAATTTCCAACAATAGTCTAATTATTGTGTCTCCTTTAGGGTCTCCTGGAGAAAATTGATTACTATCTAATAGTTGGTATAATTCGTGAATTAATCCTCCCCCGTATTCGTTTAAAACTTCTACATGAAAATAATATTTGATGAAGGATAATATAAGTTTTGAACGTACTGCTTCTGACGGGTCTACTGCAAATACATCTTCAATAGTTGGGCTTTTGTATTCTGAAATTTGGACAGACTTAAGACTATCATCAAAGCAATTATATATACGATTAATTAAATCTAATTGAGGATTTTCATAAATATTGTAGCAATCACCAACATACTCATTTAATATTACATATCCTTGAGGTTTTAGATGATTTCTTATAGTGGATAAACAGTGTTCCAATTCTTTCACATGATGTAAAGAACCAAGACACATTATCAAGTCATATTTTTTATTTTGTTTAATAGTAAAAGTATTAAAATCATCTTTATAGAAATTAATTTTAACTCCAGCATTTTCAGCATCTCTTCTAGCAATTTCTAAAACTGATTCAGAAAAATCAAAAGCATCAATATTTTTAGCTAAACCTAACTTAGCGATTAGTATTTCGTGATTACCAACCCCACAACCTATAGACAATAAACTATCAAATTTTCTGCCAGCAAAAAAGTCTTCTATCAACCAAGCAAGCCAATATTTTTCTGTTTTACCACCAGATATTCTTTTGTTAATAGCTTTTTCAATAATTAAATTAGATATCCATCTATTGCTACTTACTAAAGCTGCTTTGGGATTGCCTTCCCAATATTTTTGTGCTTGACTTTGATTATCTAAACTTTTTTCTGACATAATTTTATCTATAGCAATCCTATTTTATTTGTGTATGAAAACATTACCACTTTTAGGGAACACTTGACTGGCGGGAGTTTCAGTTTTTTTTATCTACTTTTTGATTTGTCACAACCTATTTAGGATTGCTATATTTATTACTGCAGTTTAGACTATTAAAGGTGGCTGGAAACTTCTCAAGGGAGAATAGTGACATAGGCCAACTAGACTGAAACTATTTCTGAATCAGTATTGCAACGACTTTTAAGTCAATTATCCACAGCCTATGCTATAGGGTAATTTTCCTGTGGCAAGACTTTTTGAATAGTTTGAATAATCTCGGTCTCACCCAAACTCGTTAAAAAAGAAAAATAATCAAGAGCATCGAAAACATTTGCACCCCTTATATTGTCCAAGGGTTCTGAGTTCCAAGCCTTCATTGCCTCTGAGCAGATTATCTGAATACCCCAAAATTTAGTCTAAACTCCAGTTATTAATTGTAAGTATTTAACCGTCAGTTATCAACTATTAAGTTGTGACAAGATCAAATTCTATGGCAGTATTGAGAGACCGAGAAATAATTAGGGCTTGCTAATTAATTCTCAAAACGTTGAAAGGTAAATAATTGAGCCTTTTTCGATACCAAAAAAGTGTGAGGTTTTCAACTCTTCAGGCTCAAAAAGGAGCGGATTTTGGGCAAACTCAAAGGCAGAAAAATTGGGAGACAATGCTTACTTCTACCTCCTCTAAATTCCCCATTTATCCTAACTCCTAACTCCTACTCTTAGCACTCATACTTTCCATACGCAAACCCTAATTAAAAGTATAAATAAAAGTACATAAGTTTACTTAGGGCTTGCTGATTAACTTTCAAAGCTTTTATATGTAAATACTTTAGCCTGTTTAGGTCGAAAAAAGTGCCAGCTTTTTGGCGACTTTAGCTCATGTATAAAGAGGAACTGCGCTTTTCATGTCACGCACTGAAACGCCATATCCAATCTCCCCTTGAGAAGAAAAAATTTTTCATGATTAGTCAATCCTATCCGTTTTCAAGTAGAGGTAATTATTAATTATTAATTATTAATTATTAATTGTTGAAGTAGTTTTCTTTCCTTCAAAAAATACTCCTGCTGCTAAAATCTCTCTAGCTTTTTCTCCTAATTCTATATCTAAATTATCACCCTCTTGTACTAAAAAAGCGTGCCAATCTTCTAAACGTTTTTGCCATTCTTTTTGTTGAAGATAAGGCCAGATAGTTTGAATCAACATCATCATACTATAAGATGGATAATGATGAGGAAAAATACCACTGTTGATTTCTTCAAAGTCTGATAAAATTTCCCGTAAACCATGAATTGTCATATTAAAATAATGACTAGGGTCAGCATGAAGTGGTTGTAAAAAGGCAGTATCGATAAAGATTAAACCACCTGGTTTTAAAATGCGATAAAGTTCTTTGGCGGTGATAAATGGATTTGGTAAATGTTCAAAAACAGCATGACTAATTATCCCATCAAAGCAATTATCAACAAATGGTAATTTTAATGTTGAACAAACTATATCTGTATATTGATATTGCTGCACATCTAAATAACAAATATTTGGTTTGAGATATTCTTTTTGAGTATTACCTGCGCCAAAATCTAAAACTATTCCATTTTCGCCAATTTTATTTAATACTTTTAAAATTCCTTCTGAATATGGATGAGTAGTTTCTGTTTCTGTAAGTCTAATAAATGGCAAATCTCCTAGTTGTGAAATATGAGGAGTATTTCCCCTAATCCATACAGGACAATTTTCTGCATTACATGGTCTAGCTTTTTGACTACATTCTGGGCAAATCAATATTTTTTCTAGGTTAAAATTTTTCTGCCTTGTGGGAAGCTTAAGGGGTTGACCAATAACTTTGAATTGATTTTGAAATAATAGTGTTTTTTCCTCCTTATCAATAAATATTTCTATTTTTACGTCTGTCTCTGGTTCAATATTCTCTGGCAGTAAAATTTCACCCCAAAAACCACTTTGACTGGCATATTGTTTTTCTGGGAAAGCAGCAGCTACATCTGGTCTATATCCACCATGTAAAAGGGAAGTATAAGGTTGAGAATTTAGATGTAAATTTAATTTGACATTGCGGTTATTTTTAGGAATATACCAACCAGAAAATTTGGTTAAGTAATCTATTTCTGTACCTTTGGGAAAATCTAGATTAAACATTTTTTATGAATAAGGAGAATAAGGAATAAGGAAGAAGAAAAATACATAAGTCTATAGATCGAGATATTATGATTATGAGTTTTGGTCTTAATTTAAGGTTAATAAAAATCACTGGTTTGACCTTCTAGATTATTAACTATTTTTAGAGAATTTGTTTTTCAAAAAAAAGCTAAATCTTCTTTGATAATTTTGATGTTTTATACTGTTACTCTTACATATCTCAAGAAAGTAAATCATAACTTTTGTTTAATTTTATCGTACTTCTGTTAATATATAATTTAAGATTGAATCAGCTTAGATATTTAATTTTTAAGATGAAGGAGTTTTAGCCAAAGATGAATAGTGATGTAAAGTTGCCTACTTCTCTTGATGATGTTTTATTGCCAGAAGAATTACCCCCTCTTGTTCTGACAGCTTTTACTCGTCCTGATTTACTTAAAGATGTTCTAGAAGGAATTAGTCAACAATCTCTATTACCATCAAAGATGATTGCTTTTGTGGATGGCCCAAGGAATGTAAAAGATCAACTTTTGATAGAAAAATGCATTTCTTTGCTAAAAGATTTTTCAACATTAATCCCTGTCGATATAGTCCCTAGAACAAATAATTTAGGATGTGACCAAAATGTAATTCGGGCTTTCACAGAAGTTTTATCCTCTTATGATTCTCTTGTATATATAGAGGATGATACTATGACTAATCCATATTTTTATGATCGTATGTGCCGACTTTTGGAAGTTTATCGTGAAGCTAAACAGGTATGTTCAATTAGTTCCTATGCGATCATACCACAGGAATTTGATCCGCATATAGATACAGATTTTATAACATCTAACCGTGTTTTTTCTTGGGGGTTTGCTATTTGGGCTGACCAATGGAAAGAAATCGATTTAGTTAATCAATCAGGCCAATATAATCCTTTCAGTAGCTTTTATAAAATCCCAGCTACTTGCCAGACTAAGATGACAATGATCAATCAATTTTGGCTAGAAAAAAATAAAAAAACAGATTGGGTTATTACCTTAACAATTGCTGCTTTATATCACCAGAAAGTACATATTATTCCTACTACTTCCTTCACATACAACAGTGGTTTTGGTCATCCTGAATCTGAAACTTATAAGGGAAAAGAGCAAGCATGGGTTAATGCTAGATACGATGTAAATTTCTGTCCGAACAGTTTACCCTCCAATCTAGAGTTACCAACTCAATTAAAGCTTTCTCTGAGCGATATAGAGCTAGCTAGGCACTTGTTAAAGTATAAGAAATTATGGCTTAGTCCATCAGCTTTTATTTATTTGTTTAAAAATGCTCAGAGCTTTAGTAGTATGTTCTTGCTACTGAACATTTTTATAACTCGTTTACCTATTATGTTAAGACGTTGGCGTAGTGGTTTACCTATATAATATTTGCTGAAAAAGTATTTTTAGTGTAGTAGGGAGTAATTAGGAGAGATAGGAATTATAGAAGAGATAGTGGGATATTTTATCCCTTAATTATTCTGCCATAGTTAGTCTGAAATGCTAATTTTTTAGCTTGAGCAACTGAAAAATCAGAACTTTTTTGGCTCACAAAAAGGCCAAAACTTTTATTGTTAATGGTTTGAGATTTAATCAGCAAAATCGATCTAATACAATAGACATCTCCAGAAAAGAGGGAGTAGGGAGTAGGGGGAAATAATTGATAATTTATATGCCATAATTGATTTAATTTTTTATTGTTGGAGATGTCTAAATATGGTTAAATTTAGTTTTTTGCATAAGCATAAGACACATTTAAAATGCGTTTTAGCAAGTCATAATTCAGAAGTAATTATGGTTCTACTCTTAACTGAATGCAGAACAAATATGCGGTTTAAATGCTTATATCAAATCCGGTAGCATTGGTGTAATTAGATAAAGAGTGTGGGGAGATGGGGAGATCGACGAAAGATAAGGGAGCTGAAGATGAAACATTTTTTTATACCGAATCAAGCGGATTTGATATAAGAGCTTCAGGAAGGAAGAAAGTAGATTGAGCTATATTATAGATAGCTCAATAAAGAAACCTTTCTATAACTTTAATTCTCTGCAAAAGTAAGCTTCTTGGAATATTTGACCATAAGTTTCCGTCATTTCTGCAAAAGTATTTAATGACTCCAGAACATATTGAGCGTTAGTAGCAAATTTCTTACGTAACTCTTCATCTATTAATAAAGACGTCAAAATATTTGCTAATTCTTCTGAGTTTCCGGGAGTATAGAATAAACCGTTAATATTTGGTTTTACTTGTTCAACTATGCCAAAAACTGGAGTAGTAATTATGGGCAAATTATAAGCCATTGCTTCTAATATTACTCTGGGGAAACTCTCGATGCGGGAAGTACAAATAAATATATCTGCTGCTTGATAATATTGTGCTGTTTCTAGAGTTTCTCCTACTATTTCTACTCTTTGTTGAACTTCTTCTGGCAAATTTTTTACAAGTTCGTGTAATTTTAAGCTGTAAAGATTCGGGCGATCGCCTACTAGAAAACATTTGATTTTCTGTCTTTCTTTTTCTGGCATAAATGATAGAGCTTTTACTAAGTCGTGTTGACCTTTCCTTTCGCAGACAGTACCTAATAACAGAATGACTATTTCATCTTTTTTTACTCCTAAAGCTGACCTTGCTTCTTGTCTAGACCATTTAGCACTAGCTTTTTTTAATAGTTCTAAATCTAATCCATTATGAACGACGGTAAAATTGTGATGACTATTTAAAGGGAGATATTTATTTCGAGTAGCATCAGAAACAAAAATTATGCGATAAGGATAACGGAAACATTCTAATGCTCTGGCAGCTATCTCTGTTCCGAAACGATTAAAATAAGTTTGCCAAGGTTGACTTTCATGCACATTCCAAACACTGGGAATGTTTAACATTTGAGCGACGTCTACCATAAAAAAGTTTTCTAAAGTATTGATATACATCACATCAATATTTAGAGATTTTATTTCTTGAGCAAAGGAAGTTAAAGCTGCATCATAAGCATCTCTTTGATAAATATGTTCTAGGGGATTATCTTTAACAATGACTTGAATATTTTGTTGTTGATAAATTTCTCTCAACTCCCCATCATTTACAGAAAATATTATTGGTTCGACAATTCCATCTTTTGCTAACTTTAGGGCGATTTCTAATTGATGAAGTGGGGCACCTGTTAGGTCTAAAGAATTACTACACATCAATAATTTAATTCTGGGAAAAACTTTTGCTAAATCAGTAGGGAAATTTTCTGTACTGCTATTAGGAGGGAACAGGGAACACTTAACTGGGAACAGGGAGTCAATTTCTTGAGTATTTATTTCTGATTCTTTCTCAGAATTATCAACTTCTGAATTTTTCTGGGAGTTATTGACTTTTGCCTGACTATTTATTTCTAGTTCACTTGGAGAATTTGCCCCTAGCGTCTGATTATCAACTTCTGAATTTTTCTGAGAGTTATAGACT
>NZ_JAAHGT010000559.1 GCF_010672385.1 Okeania sp. SIO2F4 | reverse complement strand
AGCCCAACTCAGAATTTAGAAGTAATACACGAGTGAGTTTGAGTATTTATAAATATCTTTGCCCTATTTGCGTAGCGCTCTAATATAGTAGAAATTCTCATACTAGAAATTCTCCATCAAAACTATAACGTCTTAGTATATGTAGTTTTTAGAACTAAAAAGATACTATGTGGCGCTACGCAGAAGTCAGAGCTGAATTGTGGCCATCAATATGATGCCTGAATCCTTTAATTATTATCAAACACAAAATTTTAGTAATTGTAGTATCATATATTTCAGAGTTCATAATCCTTAATAAATAAGCTTTGATTCAATCGGAGACTTTAGAATTACTAGAATGGCCTCGCTTGTGTCAACATTTGGCCACTTTTACAGCAACTAAATTGGGTGCAATTGCTACTCATCATTTACAAATTCCGTCAACCAGGGCGGAGACAATACAGTTATTAGCCCAAACTCAGGAAGTATACAAACTAGAAACTCTTCTTACACAGGGTTTGTCTTTTGACGGGATTGAAGATATTGGTGATTCACTCGAAAGATCAGAATTAGGTGGTATACTTTCTGGAGGTGAACTTTTAGGTATTGCTACAACTCTGGCTGGCGTTCGTAAGTTGCGTCGGGCAATTGATGGTTATGAGTCAGAATATGAGTTGTCTGTTTTGCCGGAATTGGTAGCTGACTTGCGGACTTATCCAGAATTAGAACAAGAAATTCACCGTTGTATAGATGACCGGGGGGATGTCACGGATAGGGCAAGTCCTAAACTGGCAGGAATTCGTGAAAAAATGCACCATCTCCGGGATCGCATTGATAATATTCTCCGAGGGATTTTACAACGGAAAGCTAATGCTATTCAACAACCTATTATTACTCAACGGGGCGATCGCTTTGTAATTCCTGTTAAGGCTCCTCAAAAAGATGCTGTACCTGGTATTGTTCACGATACATCGACAACAGGTTCTACATTATACATTGAACCTAATACGGTTGTCAACCTTAATAATCAAATGCGACAACTGCAACGTCAAGCTCAAAGGGAAGAGGAAGCTATTCGCCAAGCTCTGACTGAGCAAGTGGCGGAAGTTAAGGAAGATTTAGAGCAGTTATTGGCGATCGCTACGATTATTGATTTGGCTACAGCTCGCGCTCGTTATAGTTTATGGTTAGGAGCTAATCCTCCTCAATTTACTGACCCAGACTCTGACCAACCTATGACTATGCGTCAATTGCGACATCCTTTGTTGGTATGGCAACAGCAGCACGAACAAGGAAGTTCGGTAGTACCTATTGATGTGAATGTTAGACCACCAGTGAGAGTAGTAGCGATAACTGGTCCTAATACTGGTGGTAAAACTGTTACTCTGAAAACTTTGGGATTAGCTGCACTGATGGCAAAGGTGGGATTATTTATACCTGCTAATGACCCTGTGGAGTTGCCTTGGTTTGAGCAAATATTGGCTGATATTGGTGATGAGCAGTCTTTAGAGCAAAGTTTATCTACTTTTTCTGGTCATATTCGACGAATTATTAGAATTTTAGAATCTATAGAGGGAACACTTAACTGGGAACAGGGAACAGTAATAGATGATTTTTCTGAGGATGAAAACAAGTTAAAAGTCAAAAGTCAAAAGTCAAAATTAATAGAAGGAGATGATTTTTCTGGGAATGAAAATAATTTAGAAGTTGATAATTTATCTGAGGATGAGAATAAGTTAAAAGTTAAAATTCAAAATTCAAAAGTAATAGAAGGAGATGATTTTTCTGAGGATGAAAATAATTTAGAAGTTGACAATTTATCTGAGGATGAAAACAAGTTAAAAGTTAAAATTCAAAATTCAAAAGTAATAGAAGGAGATGATTTTTCTGAGGATGAAAATAATTTAGAAGTTGACAATTTATCTGAGAATGAGAATCAGTTGAAAGTCAAACTTCAAAATTCAAAAGTAATAGAAGGAGATGATTTATCTGAGGATGAAAATAATTTAGAAGTTGATAATTTATCTGATAATGAGAATAAGTTGAAAGTCAAACTTCAAAATTCAAAAGTAATAGAAGGAGATGATTTATCTGGGAATGAAAACAATTTAGAAGTTGATAATTACGATGTTCCCTCTTCCCCGTTCCCTGTGGAAGAAAATTTTCGTTTATCACCTACTCTTGTGTTGTTAGATGAAGTTGGAGCTGGTACTGACCCGACTGAAGGTAGTGCTTTGGCAATTTCTCTATTACAATATTTGGCAGATAACGCATTATTAACAGTGGCAACTACTCACTTTGGAGAATTAAAAGCTCTTAAATATGAAGATGAAAGATTTGAAAATGCTTCAGTAGAATTTGATACTAATTCTTTACAACCAACTTATCGTCTACTTTGGGGAATTCCTGGGCGGTCTAATGCTATGACTATTGCTGGTAGATTAGGTTTAAAACAGGATATTATTGATAGAGCGCAAGATTATGTTGGAGGAGATTCTGAGGATGTAAATCAGGTAATTGCTGGTTTGGAAGAGCAAAGACAAAAACAAGAAACTAAGGCAAAGGAAGCTTCTGAATTATTACAAGAAACTGAGTATTTGCATCGGGAAGTTGCCCGAAAAGCTTCTGCTTTGAAAGAAAGGGAACGGGAATTAAAGTTAGCGCAAGAGGTGGCGGTACAGGAAAAAATTGCTGAGGCAAAAGCAGAAATTGCGACAGTAATTCGGAATTTGCAACAGGGTCCCCTGACTGCTAGAAATGCTCAGAAAGCAACTAATGCTATTAATGAAATTTCTGAAAAATATTTGCCTTCTCGTACTCCTCCACCGAAGAAACCTAGTTTTATGCCAAAGGAGGGCGATCGGATTAGAATTCCGAAGATTGGGCAAACTGCAGAAGTGTTGACTGCTGCTAATGAAAATGATGAGTTAACTGTTAAGTTTGGGATAATGAAAATGACAGTTAATTTAAGAGAAATAGAGTCTCTTGATGGTGAGAAGGTTGAGTCTTTTAAGAAGAGTAAAAATGTAGAATCTCAAAAGAGTAAAAAATCAGAAAGTAAGTCTAAGGAAAGTCAGTCTGAAGTTACTTCTAGTGGTTTAGCTGTTCGTACTTCTCAAAATAGTATTGATATTCGTGGCAGTCGGGTAGCGGATGCTCAAATTGAGGTAGACAGGGCATTGTCGAAGGCGATCGAATATGGTTTATTGTGGATTATTCATGGCAAGGGTACTGGTAAGTTGAGGCAGGGTATCCATGAATTTTTGCAGGAGCATCCTTTGGTGGAACGTTATGAGTTAGCTGCGAGAAATGATGGGGGTAGTGGGGTGACTATTGCTCATTTGAAGTAGGAAAGCAGCCAGACATGGATTTGGCCACGGATACACTGATGGATTTAGGAACGAAAGGCAAAAACTACCTACACAGCCCAGATTGAAGAGTTATCGACAGTTAAAACTTCAAAAGTGAATAGCTCTGCTTTTTTTGATTGAGTCATTTTCAATTATCTATCAGTGATTTTTTTGAGTTGAATAAAAAATCATGTGTAAATACGAGTTAACCCCAATAACATTTATTATTCTAATATTATCAGAGTTTTTGGTGGAAGGCAACCCCTTCGACGCAATTTTTTAGGAGCTTCACACAATGATAATTCTTGAGCATTTACTTTCGACATCTCCAATAATCAAAATAAAATCAATTATTTCTCCCTCCGACCTACTCCTTATGTCTGAAATTCCTGGAATAACCAAGGATAAACTTGACCTTGGTTTGTTTGACGAGTGCGTTGCAGTGCTTCTTCTAATAAAGAAATTGCTAAACCAGGCAAAACTTGAGACTGGTTAATTCTTTGACTACCGACCTTGGCAATGGCAAAGGCAATAATTTCTACATTCTGCACGTCAACTATCCAATATTCAGAAACATTCATTGCTTCATACAATAAACGTTTTTCCCCTTTATCATCTGCCAAGGAAGCATCGGCAACTTCAATAACTAGAGTGGGTGGGGGATAGATACCAAGATCGATAATAAAAGTTTCCCAAGGAATGACATCTGCATTTTCACCAATGTAATAGGAAGCATCGGGTTGAGCAGCGAGATATTCGGTTTTTTCATAAGCGCCATTATCCAACCCGTTGAGCATGATGTTCTTGGTGGCAGCAAACAGAGCAACTACTCCAATAACAAATGCGTGGTCACTAGCATGAGTGTTACCCACTGGTGACATTTCGATTCTAAATTTTCCGTTGTGGTAGTAACTTTTGGCTTTTTCGTAAATGGGGTCTTCAATGATTTGGATGTATTCTTGCCAAGTTGCAGTTATCCAAGTGTCTGTGGGTGGTTGGGTTTGGCTTTTGTTCATTGGTTTGGTGGGAAAATTTGAGTTTTTCACAAATTGAAAAGGTTGATTTTAATTTACAGCAGGATTTTTTAATATCGAGCGCTCGTTATATAAAAATCCTGAAGCTAAGAAACAATTGGTTAGAACGCGAAAATATTTTTCACTCCGACTCCCTACTCCCTACTCCCTATGTCTGAAACTGACTGAATAACCAAGCGTAAACTTGAGCTTGATTTTCTTGACGACTGCGTTGTAGTGCTTCTTGGAATAAAGAAATAGCTAACCCTGGCAAAACTTGAGATTGGTTAATTCTTTGACTACCTCCATTGGCAATAGCAAAGGCAATAATTTCTACCTTCTGTACGTCAATTATCCAATATTCAGCAACATTCATTGCTTCATATAGCAAACGCTTTTCGCCTTTGTCATCAGCTAGGGAAGTATTGGCAACTTCAATAACTAGATTTGGTGGAGGATAAATATCTAGGTCAATAATAGATGCTTCCCAAGAAACTACATCTGCATTTTCTCTAAAATAATAGGAAGCGTCTGGTTGAGCTGCTTGATATCCTGTTTTGCGATAAGTAGTGTCATTTGTGCCATCTACCTTGATACTTTTAGCCATCGCCAATAAGTTAACTATGGTAATAATAACCATCTGGTCTTTACCGTGCTTGTATCCTATTGGTGACATTTCGATTCTAAATTTTCCGTTGTTGTCATAACTTTTGGCTTTTTCGTAACTTGGGTCTTCAATGGTTTGGATATATTCTTGCCAGGTTGCTGTTATCCAAGTGTCTGTGGGTAGTTGGGTCATTTCAGTTATCAGTTATCAGTTATCAGTTATCAGTTATCAGTTATCAGTTATCAGTTATCAGTTGTCAGAAAATTTTGGTTTTTCAGAGTTTTTTTATATCGAGCGCTCGTTATTTAAAGATTCTATTTTTCTTGAACTTGGGCAACTCCTTCTCGCACTGCTTGACGAATTTCATGCCAGTCTTGTGCAGTCATCGGTTCGGCAGTGCCAGACTCTATACTTTCGATTAACATTGTTTCTAAGCGTTGCTTGGTTTGGCGTTGTTGGTCTTGCCGCATTAGGAGAATAAAATATTCGCTGGCATTTTTATAATTACCAAGTCGTAGTTGTTCTTCGACGTAGACTTGCAGGGAGTCAGGTAGAGAAATCATTATGTTTTCCATACTAGCTCGTCCAAACTAAAATTATTGGTTAAACCTAACCCCCCAACCCCTTCCCTGCTAGCGTTGGGGGGGAATATTCTCCCCTCTCCTTGCAGGAGAGGGGTCGGGGGAGAGGTCTTCTGGGTTGCTCAAACTTGCTCAAAATTGAAGTTAAAGAATATTGTAGCGTTTTTGAGGAAGGTCTTAATCGCAAAGATGTTTTATGCTTTCATCATCAGTAGTTTTGAGGTAAGCACTTGCCCAGTTACAAGCACGGTTGAGTAAGTCGTCTAAGTCTGCGTTTAATAGTAAGACTCCTGACTGGTTTTGTACAGCGATCGCTTTTCCATCAGGACTAAATTTTTCCCCTAAGAATGAATTGGTTGTGTAGAGTTGGGTTTCTTTGAGGAAGATGCCATTAAGTAGATAGAGTGTTACTAAACCATAACCGTAGTCGATGGCTAGGATATTACTTTCAGGGCTGAAATTAATACTATTTACTTCCCGATCATCATTATTAATCCGTTTTTTCAGTTTTTTCTTCTCAACATCCCATAATATAACAGTATCATTATCACTAACTGAAGCGATCATTTTGCCGTCAGGACTAAAAGTTGCTTTGCTTACTATATCTGTATGATCCTCAAAAGTGTCTATAAGTTCTCCATCTAAGCTCCAAAGCTTTAACATTTTATCACCAACACTAGAAAGAATATGTTTACCATCAGGGCTGAAAATTACAGTGTTTACTTTATCCTTTTCTTGAATAGTATTGATTAACCTACCATCTCTGTGCCAAATTTTAATAGTTTTATCATCGCTTCCAGAAACAATTTTTATTCAAAGA
>NZ_JAAHGT010000558.1 GCF_010672385.1 Okeania sp. SIO2F4 | reverse complement strand
AGATCCGATTAAATTATTAACTTGTTCTATCTTTGTATTTCGTAGACTAATTAAAGAGGAAATCGTCAAACTACTTAATCCAACCATAACCGCAATAGCAATACTCCAATTGCGCCGAGTATTAAAGGTTTTGCGCCAGATACTACGCTGTACAAACTCAGTTTCTACCTTGTTAAACCAGTTATCTTGAGAATTGAGTACCTGTTTGAGCAAATCTAGCCGTGGATCATTATTCCAGAGGAAACCGAGTTCCTTTGCATGGTGACTCCAATTATTGGCAGAAGTATTCACCTCTCGCTGCAACGGCAAATTTACTTTTAATATTTTTTCAACTTCAGGATGCTCTTTTTTGCGATTGAAAAACTTTTTGATGGGATTCCATAAACTTACTGTTTCAACTGTTTCCTGTGTCTCATCTAACCAGTCTTTAATTTGCTTCCATCCTTTTACCAAAGCATCATGGACTGGTTCCACATATTCTTGACCTTCTGTATCCCTACCTTTGACAAGCAAACGTGCTTTGACAAAACGAGCAATAACCAGCTTCGCTTGCTGATTTTTTGGTTCTGGATACACCAACTCAGAAGTTGGCACTCTTCTGCGAGCTAGTTCACCACTACGAATACCGACCATTCGCAGCATGACATCACGAATTGTTGGCTCATCAACTGTTTCTTCTTCTTTTAACTTATTGTAAGTATTGTCAGCACGATTAGTTAGAGAGCGTGTCACCCCACCTATTTTTTGATAATCTGCTTCAGTAATAGTACGATCGCTCCTTTCTTTATTTTCTTCTCCTTTCAGATATCTTAAATAAAGCTCACTTAAGGTAAAAGAAAGTAAAGGTAAAGTACCTGGCGTTGAAATCACTTCGTCAATCAAAGCATTGACTAACTTAGAAGACTCAAAAAATAATGTTCGTTGTGCAGCAGGTTCTTCTATTATTTGTTGTAATTCTTCCCTGCTCATCGGTGTCACCATAAACCTGCCATTTTGCCACACTTCTTGCCAAACCTCTTGCCAATTTGTATCTTTATACTTGTGTTCATTCAAATCTCTGAGTTGAGGTTCAAAGTCAGAACGCAATGTCATTACAATTCGCAAAATTTCAGCTATTTCTGGTACAGCTAAAGCTTCTGCTAACAAACGTAAAAAATTTTCTCTGTCTTCGTCATTCTTGGATAAAGTAATAATTTCTTCACTCTGATCGATAGTCAATAATAACTTAATATTTGGATTCTTTTGACTCCATTGATGAATAATTTCAGTTAAAAATTGAACATCTTGATATAACTTATTAATTAATGAATCAAGCTCTAAACCTCTTGTAATTGGCAAGAGTACCGTTGCCAATGCAGTAAAAGAAAGTTCTCCTGGTCTCATCGTTTCCAGGATGTACCACTGCTGTTTATCTGTTTCTGCCTCTTGTTTAATACCTGGTATTAAACCAGCTTTGACTAAGCTAGATTTACCCGAACTAGAAAGACCTAAAACTACTGTAATTTGATGATTTTTGACCTTTGCTAAAAGACCTTCTTTAGGATCTTCAATCAGCTTTTTTCTACCAAAAAATAACTGACTATATTCTTTTTCAAATGAACCAAAACCTTTGTAGGAATTGGTACTTTCATATAGTTTAAATTCTTCTATTTTTTCCGGTTTAAAATTAGATAGGGGAAAAATATATTCACCCTTTAAAAAAACATATTCATTGATTTTTGGGTCGTATTTTTGAGGTTGAAAAAGCACAGGAGTTTGTCCTTATGCCACTTTCCGTAATTCCTTTTGCAGATAGGTAAAAAGTTCATGGGTTGTAATTACTTGGCCATCAATAATTGCTTCCAGAAACTTGTCTTCTTCTCCATTGGAATTACCTGTGAGAATTTTTAAGAGAAAATAAGCAAAGGGTGAATGCCCATTTTTATCAGCCCTTTTGCCAAAACGAAATGAATCTAATGCTTCTTCATCATAGCTTGCGGAAGTAATAATTGGCTGAGTGCTATGTTTAATATAGCGGTCATAATTTTGTTTATAAAGTTTGCGTGGTCTGGCTGCATTTCTACCCTTGCTCACCCAAGAAATTCTACCAGCAAAACAGCAGTCTAGAATTATTAACAGATGATGACAGTCTAAGTTGGTCAAAGTTTCGTATACTTCCTTCATCGACAACCAGGTTTTCTGGTCATTAGCATCTGCATCTTGAGGCATAAAATAACCAGCAGGTTTACCCTCTTCACTATCTTCTGCTTCCTCATCAAATCCATGACCTGCAAAATAGAATAAGAGGCGATCGCTTTTTTCAAGTTGAGTTAACTTTCCCTCTAATTCAATTTTCTTATTTTGAAGATTTTCTAGAAGTTGACTAAATTTTTCCTTAGTTGCAGTTTCATCAAATAATCTTAAAACTTGATAATTGTGTCTTTCCTGAAGAACATTCGCTACAGAATTAGCATCAAAGACAGCATTCTTAAGTTTAGGAATATGACTATAGCGATCGATACCAATTATGATTGCTAAATTTCGCTTAATTCTTACCATAATCATTACCGAAAAACTAAGGTTTAAAATGTCTTCTTAAAAAGAAGAGGTAATTATTAACTAGCTATTAGCTTTCAGCATTTAGCTGTCAGCTAAAGATTCAAGGGTTTAATTCCCCCACTATATTTTAAAAATTAGTGGTGTCTGTTAATGGGGGTTTGAATCTCCCATTATACACCTTGAAAAACTGATAGCTGAGTGCTGACCGCTGAATGCTACTTTAATTATTAATTATTGAATGATTTTCCCCATCTTTTTCAAGCTCACCAATACCCTCGCATAGCAGGCGATCGCCATCACTAACATTAGGGTTATTCTGCAAATAGTCACGCACACGATCGCAACTAATAGCTAGTAAATAATCCAGATCGATATTCCACAAAACAATAGTACCCTTCTTAGTTGCAGCAGCAATAGTCTTGCCATCTGGACTAAAACTTACATTATTCACAAGACCATCAAGACTTGGGAGAGTTGCCCTTAGCTGACCACCTAGACTCCAAAGCTTAACGTTACCGTCATTACTAGCTGTAGCAATAATCTGACTATCCATACTAAACCTCACATCATTAATTGAGCTATTATGAGCTTGAAAAGTATTTACTAGCTGGCCATCTCGACTCCAAAGCTTAACAATGCCTTTATCATCAGCCGAGGCGATCGTCTGACCATTCGGACTGAAATTAACACTGTTGGCAGCTCCCTCGTGTTTTTGTTCTTCGAGAGTTTTTACTTGCCCATCTGGACTCCAAAGCTTAATGTTACCGTCATTATAAGCCGTGGCGATCATTTGACCATCCGGACTGAAACTCACATCAACTATAGCAGCTATAGTTGTTCGTTGCTTTTAACACTTTCCCATTCCTCAGCCGCCGGAGTTAACCGCCGTTGCAAAATTAAACTCTCCTCATGCTCCTGCTTCCACATCAACAACTTTTGCCATCCCGTCACCAAAGCATCATGGACGGGTTCCACATATTCTTTACCTTCGGTATCTAATCCTTTAACCAGCAAACGTGCTTTGACAAAGCACTCAATTACCTTAGTTACCTGCTCATTTTTTGGCTCTGGATAAACCAATTCAGAAGTTGGCACTCTTCGGCGAGCTAGTTCACTTCCACTAATAGCAACCATTCGCAGCATTACATCACGAATCGTTGACTCATCAACTTTTTCTTAATTTACTAATTTGTTATATGTGTCGTCAGCAGTTTTGATCAGAGAGCGTTTCACCCCACCTGTATCTTGATAATCTGCCTCAGTAATGGTTCGGTCATCTCTCTCCTTATTCTCCTCAGCTTTGAGATACTTCAAATAAAGCTGACTCAAGGTGAAAGAAAGTAGAGGTAAAGCACCAGGCATTTGAATCACTTCATCAATCAAAGCATTGACTAATTTAGGAGACTCAAAAAATAATGTCCTTTGTGCAGCAGGTTCCTCTATTACTTGTTGTAACTCTTCCCTGTTCATAGGAGTTACGATAAACCGCCCATCTTGCCAATTTTTTTGCCAATTCTTTTGCCAATCTGCGTCTTTATACTTGTCCTCATTCAAATCCCTGAGTTGAGGTTCAAAATCAGAACGCAATGTCAACACAATGCGTAAGTTTTGAGATAATTCCTTTGATGCTAAAGCTTCTGCTAACAAATGTAGAAAATTTTCTCTATCTTGGTCATTCTGGCATAAGGTAATTAATTCTTCACTCTGATCTATTGTGAGTAGTAGCTTAATATTCGGATTGTTTTGACTCCATTGATTGACAATTGCAGTTAAAGATTGAGAATTTTGTTTGAGTTCTTCAATTAAGGAATTAAGAGTATTGGAAATATTATTCTTAAATTCTTCTAACAGTTGTTTCTCTGAATCATTACATATTTTTTTTAGCTTTTCAAAATTATCTAAAATTAGTAATATTTTTGCTTCTGGTATTTCCCCTGACCAAGCTTTCACCAGAATATTAAAAAAATCCTTTGATTCATCATTCAATTTCGATTCTTGCTCTGGTTTAATTTTTAAATCAAGCAGATTATCGAGGAACTTAACTTGAGTCAATTCATTGACTAAATTGACATTTTTAATAGGCAAAATTGCTCTCGCCAGAGCAGTTAAAGGAACTTCTCCTGGTCGGATAGGATTAAGAACATACCATTTATCCTGACTAGCTTCTTTCTCTTGCTCCGATCTTAGCTTGGAAATCAAACCAGCTTTAACTAAGCTAGATTTCCCCGACCCCGAAACACCTAACACTACTGTAAGTGGATTTTCACTTACTTTTGCTATCAGACCTTCTTTTGGCTCTTCAATTAGTTGTTTTCTGCCATAAAATAGCTGACTATCCTTAGCGTCAAATGAAGCTAAACCTTTATAGGGATTGGTATTTTCATCTAGCTTAAATTCTTCTAGTTTGTCCCGTTTAAAATTGGCTAGAGGAAAGATATATTCACCCTTCAAAAAAACATATTCGCCTATCTCTTTGTCGTATTTTCGAGGTTGAACAAGAGTAGATGTCTGCCCTTCTGTGACTTTCCCTAATTCGTTTTGCAGATAGGTAAAAAGTTCATGGACAGTAATTACTTTATCGTCAATAATTGCTTCAATAAATTTATCATTACCTCTATTAGAGTCAGCTTTCAGTATTTTTAAGAGAAAATAGGCAAAGGGTGAATGTTTATTATCACCTCCACCCCGTTTTCCAAAGCGAAATGAATCTAATGCTTTCTCATCATGGCCTGCTGAAGTAATAATTTGCTGAGTGCTATGTTTAATGAAACGGTCATAATTTTGTTTATAAAGTTTGCGTGGTCTGGCTGCATTTCTACCCTTGCTCACCCAAGAAATTCTACCAGCAAAACAGCAGTCTAGAATTATTAACAGATGATGACAGTGTAATTCGGTCAAGGTTTCGTATACTTTCTTCATCGACAACCAAGTTTTATTGTCATTAGCATCTGCATCTTGAGGCATAAAATAACCAGCAGGTTTACCCTCTTCACTATCTTCTGCTTCCTCATCAAATCCATGACCTGCAAAATAGAATAAGAGGCGATCGCTTTTTTCAATTTGAGTTAACTTTCCCTCTAATTCAATTTTATTGTTTTGCAGATTTTCTAGAAGTTGACTAAATTTTTCCTTCGTTGCTAGTTCATCAAATAATCTTAAAACTTGATAATTGTGTTTTTCCTGAAGAACATCGGCTAATTCTTGAGCATCAAAGACAGCATTCTTAAGTTTAGGAATATGAAGATAGCGATCGATACCAATTATAATCGCTAAATTTCGCTTAATTCTTACCATAATAGACAAGTTTTTTTCCAATAATTACATTTATTTTATATTAGAGACTTTCTGTTAACAGAATCAGGACTTACCCATAACCGCCATACCTAGTAGGGGCGAATGGCCATTCGCCCCTACAGGTAGTGTGTAATTTCATTTTTCACAACTAGGAAAGTAGTAGTCCAGTAGGGTGCGTTAGAGAAGCGTAACGCAACGACAAAGGGAAAACTAAAGTCAGTCCAGTAGGGTGCGTTAGAGAAGCGTAACGCACCGACAAAGGAAAAACTAAAGTCAGTCTAGTAGAGTGCGCTAGAGAAGCGTAATATCATGTCTCAATAAATAGCAGTAATAAACAATCTTTCCCAAACCTCGTAGGGACTAACCATGTTTAGTCCCTACATTGCGGTCCCTTAATGTTACTTGATATAACGCACCGACAGAGGGAAAACTAAAGCGGTGCGTTACGACGGATTGTTAAATACCTTTCACAGTCTGATATTGTAGCCGTCTAACGCACCCTACTGGACTTGATATAACGCACCA